>DAOVDY010000014.1 GCA_030669265.1 Desulfobacteraceae bacterium
TCTATGAATAAAGATTCCAAAATTTGTTGCCATAATAATCCTTCTTCGTATTTCAATATATAATGCAAAAATCATGCTAAATTAGGCAGTTAGAAGATTGCTTAGGATTTCAAATAGTTACATTAATCTTAAAAATGTATACTGAAAGAATGGCGAGAAAACACCCATTTATGGGAAATAAAATTCCATTTCTGTGCTAATAATTTACACATTTCTAGCTGGAGAAATAGAAGAAAGGCGAAATGAAAAGTCACTGATTATTACTACGAAATCCATGCTGCGCTTGCAAACCATGTGTATGTAGTCGAAATTTTTTAGTAAATGAGATTTGAGTGGATATAAGGCAGAGAGTTCTTTATAAATATGATAAAGCAACAATGGGTGAGTCTATCATTTTTAGATATTGCAATGAATAAAGTCTAATGCACGACCAAGAAATAGCAAAAACTAAAAGATATAGTATCTGAATGCGTCAGGCTTTAGATTTCCCTTCTTTTTCCATAAGCTCTTTTATCTTCTTTTCCTCCCACTCTTCCCCGAGAAATTTGCCCCTGAGAACAAAGACTTTTGAGGCATGAAGCAAAATTGCAGCTCCCCAAAAAATAGTTACCCAATAAAACCATAAGCTTCCAGGACTGGTGACAAGATTTATGATGATAAGAATAACGTTTATAACAGTGTATGTAACTAAATTTGCATAGAACTTTTTTAACTCTTCTACTCTCTTCTTTGCCCTTTCGTATTTTTCATCATTCATGATTATCCCCTTTATTTGAGTTACTATTTCAATGTGTTCTCTCGGTTACACATTACATACTTGCTTTCAGATTCATCTAATGAATTCTATCTGATTTTTTTAAAGGTTCCAACTATAAAAAACTTGCCATAAATTCCTGCGATTTATCTCTCTATAATACAGACCATTTTTAAACACTTAATACTTTAACCTTATCTGCAAAAGTAGTATAGTAGTATCTTTATATATTTTAATTACGAAGGAATCATATTAGCAGCTATAGATAGTAAAAATTTTGTTCATAGAGCCAATGACATGAATTATTATCAAAAGAAATATGACATCATTGTTGTTGGGGCAGGTCATGCCGGCTGCGAAGCAGCCCTGGCCGCTGCCCGGATGGGATGCAGTGTCTTGATTATGACTATAGACCTCGATGGAATAGCAAAAATGCCCTGCAGCCCTTCTATTGGAGGAGTAGCCAAGGGACAGTTGGTAAAAGAGATCGATGCCTTAGGTGGTGAGATGGCCAAGGTAACAGATAAAACTGCAATACAGTACCGGCTTTTAAATACCAAAAAGGGCCCGGCTGTTCAATCCTCACGCACCCAGAATGATAAAATTAGGTATCATATTGCCATGAAGGAAGTACTTGAAAAGGAGCCTAACATAGATATTAAACAGGCCATGGTTGAAAGACTAGTAGTGGAAAATAATCATATGGCAGGAGTTGAGGATCAAACAGGATTTGGTTATCAGGCCCAGGCAGTGATCTTAGCTACAGGAACATTTTTAAAGGGCTTGGTACATATCGGTTTTACCTCTATAAGGGCAGGGAGAGCGGGTGAGTTTGCATCCTATGGACTGCCCGATAATTTGAAAGAATTAGGTTTTACACTTGGAAGGATGAAGACAGGTACTCCTGCACGATTAAAAAAATCAACCATAGACTTTACCAGATTTGAAAAACAAGAAGGAGACGCGAATCCCAGACCATTTTCCCTTTTTACAAAAGAGATCAAAATCAACCAGATCCCATGCTACATTGGTCATACCAATAAGAAAAGCCATCAGATCGTAAGAGACAATTTAGAGCGCTCAGCCTTATACGGAGGAAAAATTACTGGGGTTCCTGCACGGTATTGCCCCTCCATAGAAGATAAGATAGTGCGGTTTTCTGACAGGGACAAACATCAAATCATACTAGAACCTGAGGGGATAGATACAGAGGAAATTTATGCAAGCGGTTTGGGAAATAGCCTACCTATGGATATACAGATTCCTTTTGTGAGATCTGTTGAGGGATTGGAAGAGGCTGAGATCATGAGACCAGCGTATGCAATTGAATATGATTATGTAGACCCTTTGCAGCTGTTTCCCACTCTTGAAACAAAACGTACCAAAGGATTATATATGGCTGGCCAGATCAACGGAACCAGTGGATATGAGGAGGCAGCCGGACAAGGGATGTGGGCAGGGATTAATGCAGCATCAAAGATTCAAAAACGACCACCTTTTCTCCTTGATCGATCAGAGGCATATATTTCGGTTATGGTAGATGATCTGGTTACCAGAGGAACACAAGAGCCTTACAGGATGTTTACTTCCAGAGCAGAATACAGACTCATCTTACGAGAAGATAATGTGGAGCAGAGATTAATAGAAAAAGGTAATGAATTAGGTCTCATTAATGATGAAACAGTGATTGAGATGAAAGAAAGACAGAGGGAGATCTCCGCAGAGGCTCATAGGATAAAAAGTACCGTAATAGCTCCCTCAAAGAAGGTAAATGATTATCTGGTGAAGTCAGGATCAAGTCCAATAAAAAATGCAACCTCCTTGGGTCAAATCCTCAAAAGGCCGGAGTTAAGTTATCAAAATATTGCCACCTTAGATGAACACACTAAAAAGATAGACGAAAGCATTGCACATAAAGTTGAAATTGAGATAAAATACGAAGGATACATTCAGCGGCAACTAAATGAGGTTGAGAAATTCAAGAATCTGGAAAAGATAAAGATTCCACAAGAGTTTGACTATACCAAGGTCCATGGTCTTTCTAATGAATTAAGAGAAAAACTTCTCCTTATAAAACCTATCTCATTAGGCCAGGCATCAAGAATACCAGGTATTACACCTGCTGCAATTTCTATCATTATGATCTATCTAAAAAAGGGTGGCTCATTGTAACAAAAAAGTCACTTGTTGATGTAGCCTGTTTGCAGTGAAAGGATGGCAGGTGATATAATTATAAGGTTAATCGCTTTTTGTAACTTATAAAGCTCGAAATCGAGTATATAATTATCGCCACCCAAACAAAGCCAAATGAAATTGCATGTGTGCTGGTAAACAGTTCTTTGTAAAGAAGCACGCCCACGAGCAATTGGCCAGTGGGGGCGATATATTGTAAAAAGCCGACTGTCGAATACTGAATTCTCCGTGCACCATGGGCAAAGAGAAGTAAAGGAATTGCAGTTACCAAACCTGATCCTGTGAGCAGTACATCCGTGTGCAGACCAATAGACAAAAAAGCTCCTGATCCTTGAATACCCAAAGCAATAACATAGACAAGAGCAATAGGTGTTAGAATAGCAGTCTCGAATAACAAGCCAACCATTGATCCGGCCTTGGCTGTTTTCCGAAGCAACCCATAAGTTCCAAATGTAAATGCAAGGGTAAAGGCAATCCATGGTACCCGACCATAATGCAAAGTTAAAAAAAGCATCCCAATAAATGCGAGCACTACTGAGAGGATTTGCCACCGGTATAAACGTTCCCGCAAAAAAACCATACCCAGACAAACATTCACAAGCGGATTAATAAAATATCCCAGACTTGCTTCAACAATCTGGTTTGTATTAACGGCCCATATATATATTAATCAATTAGTACCAAGTAAAAAGGATGTGAATAGAAATCTTGGCACATTCCGAGAGAAGGATATAATGGAGTTGACCTCTTTCCATCGCCGTTGAACAGAGACCAAAAATAGTATAAATACCAACGACCAAACCACCCGATGTGCCAGAATCTGGGTTGAAGGTACATGTTTCAAGGCCTTCCAGTATATAGGGAAAATTCCCCAAAGAAAAAATGCACTGACGGTAGTTATTGTACCTTTAGTAGTGATATCCATTCTATGTATAATAAATTATTGGTAACAATCTAGCTTTTTGAAAAAATTGTTCCTATTTAAAGGGAATGATACCTTTTCTTTAGTTCCAAGTCTCACGGGCTGGTCCTTCCGCCAGTCACTTAACAAAAGGCATCATTCCCTATAGTGCATCACCTACTGTTAAGCAACAAATTTTTACACAGTCTTTCATCTTGTTTAGGCCATACCAATACGTAACTATCCTTCCATCTTAATTTCCTATACCTATAGTAAATGATTTTTTGGCACGTAATTTTCAATAATTATGCTAGATATAGTGCATAAATGCTTTTTTTCACAACATACAGTATTTTTTCCTTGACAATTGGTACTCTTTAGTCCATAGAAGAAAAAATTCAGCTTGATGTTTAACCCCTCAATGAAAACGGGCACATCCTTTGCCTATTAATGTAAATTATATAGCCTCATGTCAAAACCATAGCCCAGGCCAATTTATTACCTTGACAAAGTATAAAAATACTGTACATTACCAATTCCTAAAAAGCGGCTCCATAATTATTTGTCGCGTTTTAACGAAAAATTACAAACGAGGAGAAAAGTATTGTCCATAGAGATAGAAAAGCCTGTATTAAAAAAGGCCTGCATGGAAATGATTGAAACCATTCTTTTCTGTCTTCCCAATGCATTCAAGGGCACAATTTATCTAATTGGGAAACCACCAGATCTGATTGCAGAAAGGATCACCTCCGGAATAACTGACGATGGTAAAGAAAAAATTTCATGGGGTCTTCCGGTAAAATCCGGATACAATACTCCGGGTAAACCATGGGTTGAATATAGGGATCAGTCTGGTCGCCCCCTTGAGGCCATGTCCTGGTGTGTTGAGAAGCAGAAAAGCTGGACATCTGAAGATCCAAAAGAAGATGCTCGAAATCTCAGATTTCAGGTTGAAGGAATAACGGAAGATTTCCACCATATGGAACCGGTGCTTGTTCTCAAATCGGATCTTAAATTAGACATGCACTCCTCCCTTAAATATCCAAAGGATCATAAAGGAAATATCATATGGAAAGACACCGACTATATTGTGGTTGCTGTCATCAAGATACATTTCCATCACTTTACGATAAAAATCGGTAGTCATGAGACATGGGTTATTAAAAGACTTTCGCGTTCTCTCGGAACTGAATTACTGTCTTACCAATTACGCCAGGATTCTATGAAGACGATGGAACGGTTGGCAACGGACAGGTTAAACACATGCAATATACTTGCTGATTCCCTACGGAATGCCATCACAAAGTCAGGGCTGATTTTTTCTCTTGTTAAACAGGAAATAGGGTACCTCAGGGATCAGTGGGAACAGACATTGATCGAAGACCGGAAAGAAAATAATATGAAAGTTGAGGCCATAAAGGACTTAAATGAAATGTTAACAAACTTGGGCGAGGGATATGAAGATCTCAAGGAAGATTTGATTGATGCACAAAATAAATTCTTGGAACTTTCTCTTCCACCAGAAAAGGGTGAGAATTGGGTTGGTATGCAGATAGAGGAGAGATGGAAAGACCTTCTTTATGAATGCCCACAGGATGATCATAAAAGGAGAGTAATTTGGGAGACCATTGATAAGTTGAAAAAGTCTCTTTATTTTGGTCAGAACCCTGATATCATTGCCAATTATGATAAAATACCGGAAGAGCTTAAATGGGAGTGGGTTAATCTCATGTACAGAAACAATGATAGATTCGATGATTCAGCCCTTGACCAATTAATCAAGATACTTGCTAATTCAGCCATTACTTTACCATCCCGGGAAAAATCAAGGAAAACACTGACCCAACTTAAGGCCCTTGCACAGACTATGAGCCAGCTTGAACAAAATACAAATTTTCTCCTGGATAAAGTTCTTAATGGAAGTGAAAAAGGGCTGATTTCTGGGGCTTTAAAAAATATTACTGTGAATTCTTAAGCTCATGCTACGCCCACAAATTCATCTATCCCACTATGACTACCTGTGAACATCTGTCTGAGGAGGTTGTAGGTCTTATGGGCAAGCTCAGGATCATGCTCAACCAGTCTAAATGCCTCTTTTCGAGCCTCAGATAGTATCTCTACATCCCTCATAATATTTGCAACCCTAAACTGGTAGAACCCTGATTGCCTCTCACCCAGAAATTCTCCTGGGCCCCTTATGGCAAGGTCTTCCTCAGAAATCCTGAATCCATCTGTGGTTTTTTCAATGATTCCCAGCCTTCTCCTGGCATCATCCGTCTTCCTGTAGGAGGCCAAAAGTAGACACTTTGAGCGGTAAGCACTTCTTCCTACTCTCCCCCTAAGTTGATGAATTTGCGAGAGGCCAAACCTCTCGGCATTCTCAACCACCATAACAGTGGCATTGGTGATGTTTATACCCACCTCGATAACTGTCGTGGAAACCAGAATATTTGTTGCCCCTTCTTTGAATTTTTCCATTATTCCTTCTCTTTGGTCCAAGGGCATCTTTCCATGTATCAAAGCTATAGAGAAATCTGGAAAAATATCTCTGAGCTTCTCAGCCATCTGTGTAGCGTCTTTAATGTCCATCTTTTCTGACTCTTCGATCAGAGAATA
Source organism: Desulfobacteraceae bacterium (assembly GCA_030669265.1). Taxonomy (GTDB): domain Bacteria; phylum Desulfobacterota; class DSM-4660; order Desulfatiglandales; family B25-G16; genus B33-G16. Next base: position 6,465 of record DAOVDY010000014.1, read on the forward strand.
CACTATATAGGCCTGCCTTCCCTTTTCTATCTCTTCTCTTAGGATTTCATATACCTTGCCTCGGTCCTTTTCATGGAACAGCTTGGTCTGAATGGGCTTTCTCCCGGGAGGAAGCTCATCGATCACTGATATGTCAAGATCCCCGTACAGGGTGAGCCCCAGTGTTCTGGGAATAGGTGTAGCAGTCATGGTGAGCACATCTGGGCTTATTCCCTTCTGCTTGAGAATAGCCCTCTGTGCTACCCCAAATCTGTGCTGCTCATCAATGATCACGAGCCCAAGTTTGTGAAACTTTACACTCTCTTGAATGAGGGCATGTGTACCTATGAGTATATCTATAGTACCCTTTTTTACCTCATCTCTCACCTCATCAGCAAAGTTACTCATCCCGCTTGTAAGAAGTGCTACTCTAAGATTCATCTTTTGGGTGAGCTCAAGGGTGCTGAGATAGTGCTGTTCAGCGAGAAGCTGGGTAGGTGCCATGAATGCAACCTGATACCCATTCCTTACTGCCAACCATGCAGCCATAAGTGCTATCACGGTCTTACCGCAGCCTACATCACCTTGAAGAAGCCTATTCATGGGAAATGGCTTGCTCATGTCTGTGATAATCTCATGAATTACACTTGATTGCGATCCTGTGAGCTTAAAAGGAAGAAAGTCGTAAAGCTCTTGAATACCTTGTATTGCAAATGCTATTCCTCTCTGCCGGGATGTCTTGCTCCTTTTGAGTGCTAGCGTGAGTTGGAGCATGAAGAACTCATCAAATATGAGTCTCCTCTGTGCCGGTGATCTTCGAATTCGAAGATCCTCAAGCCTTGATTCTGACGGGAAGTGAACCTCCTTTATTGCCGCACCCAGTTCAGGGAGGCGCCATGCCTCTCTGATCATCGTAGGCAGTGGATCTTCAAGGTTTTGAATAAATCGGTTTATCGCATCCATCATAATCCGGCGTATCCTTCGCTGTGAGATTCCCCCAATTTCAGGATAAACAGGTGATACCCTTCCTATCTCATATTCATTTCCATCCTCTATGATCTCAGGGTGATAGGTCTCAAGCATCTTTTTTGGGGATGTGCGAAATCGGCCAAAGAGAATAATATTATCTCCTTTTTTAAACCTATACAGGTACTGAGTTGCTCCTATCCATCTGGCAGATATGGTCCCTTGCTCATTGCCTACAAGCATTTCAAACACCGGCCGGTACCTGAATCTAAGTCTCTTGATCTCCATTATCTTGCCCTTGATAAGGGCGGTATCACCAGGCTTTATCTCGTGAATCGGAATGAACTCCCTTCGATCTTGGTAGGAACGGGGAAGGGTATACAAGAGATCACACACTGTCTGAATTCCCCTTTTTTGGAGCTCTCTGGTAATGACTTTGCCCACACCTTTAAGTAAACTGACAGGGCTGAGTATTTCCCTGTATGGACTTTCTTTATTTAAATCCGTATCTGAGCGCATAATGGTTATTTATAAGGGTATACAAAGGTCTAAAGATGTGCCGAGGCATATTAATGGATAATAATTGTAGAAACAGCAGTCAGGATAATTAAAGAACGGAAAAGAGACAATCATATACGATACTAAATTGCAAGTGTCAGACCCTCTCTTGCCCAAAAGACATCCATTTTTTTATAATCAGAACGAAATTTAGATCTGCTTTTCATCCATAATTCATCTAAAAACTTATCTGAGTGTTGTGGGTCGTGGTGAAAAATTGCGAGCTGCTTAACGTGGGCCTGGCAAGAGATATCAAAAAGGAGTTGAATAGAGGAATGCCCCCAACCTACCTTACTTTGATACTCTTCTTCCGTGTATTGGCCGTCAGCGATCAAAAGGTCGGCATTATAAACGAAATCAAGGTAATCCTGAGCTAGAACCCTATTCTTTTTAGTATCAACACGGGGATTGAAAATGTGATTTAGCTCCACATCTGTTGCATAAACGATCTTTTTCCCCCCTATACCTAAACGATAGCGCACTGAACCCCCGGGATGGTAGACCTGCTCTTGCCAGTCAATGACGACCTCTCCTAAGTGTATTACCTCTTCGGATATCTCCTGAATAGTGATGTTAGCAGAAAATTCTGACATCCCAATAGGAAAATACTCATAGTCCATCTGGCCTTTTAAAATAGAGGCGAGAAAATGTTCTTTATGAGGGCTCCCATAAATGGTCAGATTAGTATCCTCGATATATGCTGGTTGGAAGAAAGGGAGGCCTTGAATATGATCCCAATGGGTATGGCTAAAAAATAAATGGAGGGAAAGCCCCTTCCCTGCTTTATTGTATTCCTCTATAAGGTCTATGCCTAAATTTCGTATACCTGTGCCAGCATCAAAAATGGTATGTATATCTTGATAACGGACAGTTACACAGGGTGTGTTGCCACCATATTTTTCTGTAATTCGCCCTGGAGTAGGAACTGAGCCACGTGTTCCCCAAAAGGTGACAAGCGGTTTGGTTTCATTGGCAGGCATTATGTTTTTTGTAGCGTCTTCTCTTCAGTGAAGAGAATTTTCACTCCACCAATATTGATCTGATCACTATTTCGTAAAACGCATTTCACAATCTTTATGCCATTGACATAGGTACCATTGGTGCTGTCCAAATCCTCAACAAAATATTCTTCATTACGAAAAATGACACGGGCGTGTTGTCTGGAAACATTATCAACAGAAAGGCAAATCCCACACTCAGGAATCCGGCCAATAATTACCTCTTCTTCTCCCAATTCAATAACTTTATTTTCTTCATCAAAACCAATTATCTCCAAACAGGCACGCTGCTTGATTGGGATTTGTCCGACAAATGTCTCGCGGGAAATCTCCGT
>DAOVDY010000042.1 GCA_030669265.1 Desulfobacteraceae bacterium
AAATTCTCGGCAGAATTGATCAGGCCACGAAGGTGCGGGGCACATTCATCCATCCCTGGCAAGCTGATGAAGTCATTTCCCAATATAAAGAAGTTTTTAAGTATCAAGTAGTAATCACCCGTGAAAACTACAAAGATGTTATGACTTTTCTATTGGAATTAAAGGAGGAAACCTCGCGGCCCGAGATTCTTCGTGGCCGAATTGAAAGGGACATAAAGGATCTATTGACTATAAAAGGTGTTGTTCAAATCGTCCCACGGGGAACCATTCCCGATCTTCATAAGAAGATCGAAGACAGACGAACCTGGGAATAATTGTAAACGCCAGGAGCATTATCTATGGAGGAAAATAATAAAATCGGCGGAATTATGCAGAGCGATGGACGTGCGCTGGTAAAAATCATGTCAGTACCTGATCATGCCAGTGTTGCAGGCACTGTATTTAAAGCCATGGGAGAAAATGGCATCAACATCGAACTCCTTGTAGAGAGTTACGACCTTGATGATTGTGGCAATTTCGCCGTGGTTATCGACCAAAAAGACCTGGATTACGCCCTGGAAGTATTAGAGGAATTAAAACCTACCATTGATGCCAAGGCTATTTCTTACACCCCTGATGTGGTCGTAATAACAGTGTTTGCACCTCACTTGCGTGAAAAACCCCGAATACACGGTATGATGTTTTCCTCCATAGCGTCTGTAGGAATCAGCTCCCTGGCGATTAGTACCTCCCTTTCCAGTGTATCGTGTGTAGTTGAAGGTCAGCACCTTCATGCCGCTATCCAAGCACTATCAGAAGCATTTGATGTCCCATATGATATAAAAGAGCGGCCTAAAGATTACTAATGCACTACTTATTCAATTTACTGTTGCACGGCAGGGGGTAGGTCCTCTCGCGCACGACTGTTCTGTGGAATACAATGGCCTATAACTTTAAATAGATAATCAAGGTTTCTATTTGAGTCAGGTTTTTTTATCGAAGAAAATCATGATATGTTTCGCTAAGGTCCGCTTTGTGAATCATGAAATAAAGTTTATGAGAAAGCTTGGCGATGCAGTTTACAATAGAAAAAATGGTTCATATAATCGCATTTCATTAGATTATTTTATATGGCAGTGATCACATTCAAACTATCGATAGCATAGTAGGAGGCGAAATTGAAGATCGGTTTTATTCAATTTGCACCTGTATTGGGTGATGTACAAGCAACGATTCGTAAAATTGATGGGTTAATTGATCAAAGTAAAATCACAGACATTTTGGTATAGCCAGAATTATGTAATTCTGGCTATAACTTTACCTCTTTAAAGGAAGCCTGGGAAACATCGGAAAGGATAGAAAATAGCATTTTTATCAATTACTTAATATCTAAATGCAAACAATTTAACCTATACATTGTATCTGGCTTTAATGAAAGAGATAATAAAGATTTGTATAACTCAGCTATACTCATTGGTCCTAAAGGATATCTTGGCAAATACCGCAAGCTTCATCTATTTATGAATGAAAAAGATTATTTCAAACCAGGAAACATTAGCTTGCCAGTTTTTGACATAGGATTGTGCAAAATAGGCATGCTTGTTTGTTTTGATTGGATATTTCCGGAAGTATGGAGAATATTAGCCCTAAAAGGTGCGGAAATCATTTGTCACCCTTCAAATCTTATATTACCAGGGCTCGCTCAGAAAGCTGTCCCAATCCATGCACTCACCAATCGTATTTTCACTATTACTGCAAATAGAATTGGAACCGAAGGAGATTTATCATTTACAGGTCTTTCAACAATTGCAAATCCAAATGGCGACATACTTTTTCAGGCTTCCCAGACAGAAGAAGAAACTGTAATTAAAGATATTGATATTAGATTGGCAAGAGATAAAATAATTACAAAGAAAAATGATCTATTCAGCGATCGAAGGCCAGAGGAATACTCATTATTGATAGAAAAAAGCATCAAAGACTGAAACGTTGAGACCTTTAAATAACTTTTTTTCTTAACGAGGTGACAAAAATAGTTAGATCGCAATATATGGAGATACCATTTTATTGATTTAGCAGGAGTTAGATCATGCTTGATAATAATGAAATCTTGGAAAACATTACAATTAATGAAGAAATTGCAAAAAAGCTTTTTGAAATCGAGGTGAGCATTCTCTCCATTGGCGATTTTAAAGACCTTTTCGAAAAATTGCTCCTATTAATTGAGGAAAAATTTGGAATTCCTCACGTGTGGATTTCCATCATTCGCGAAAACGCTATTTCACATCTTTTAGAAGCATTAGAATCATCAAAATTACTTAAAGAACGTCTGAACATTGTGGAAAGAGCTGTATTTTTAAACCTCGTCAAAGATAAAAAAACTCCAATGTTAGTCAATGCCTATTTGAGGCCTTTTTATAGGCTGCTGCCTAAAAATGAAAAGTATTTTGCCAAGTCACTGGCCATTGTCCCTCTTATTCTTGACGGGGAGGTGATCGGCAGTTTGAACCTTGGTGATTTTTCAGGCTTCCGCTTTCAACCTAACATGGATACTTTTTTTCTTTCCCAAATCTCTGTGAAGATCTCCATTTGTCTTTCAAACGTCACCGCCCGGGAAAAGCTCAATTACCTTGCAACAAGAGACGCCCTTACCGGTCTTTTTAACCGAAGGGAAATGGAGAACCTATTGGAACGAGAACTAAGTCGGGCTACTCGCTACGGCACTCCTTTATCCTTGTTATTCATTGACTGTGATGATTTTAAAATGGTGAATGATTCTTATGGTCATAGCTGTGGAGATGCCTTGCTCCAGCACATAGCAGACCAAATAATAGGGATAATCAGAAGAGACGATATAGCTTTCAGGCCTGGCGGTGATGAGTTTGTTATTGTTCTGCCCAATCAGACCTCAAAAGAAGCAATGAAAGTTTCAGAGCGACTCCGCAGCTTTTTTAATAACAATCCGTTGAAATACCAAGATCTTATTGTTCCTGTTTCTTTTAGCTGGGGAATAGCATCTACCGAAGATCCGGAAATCAGAACTCCTGCTGCTCTTCTAAATAAAGCAGACGAACGACTCTATGAAGCCAAAAAACAAAAAAAGGTGTAGGAATTCGCAATAATTCTACGCACATGGTATATGGAATAAATGCGGGTAAAAAAGCAGGAGAGTGACAATTGAGTTAAAATCAACTACTCATCAGGGACCTGGACAAAGATACATTTCTCTGCTATTCAACAAATCTTGGCAAATCTGCTCGATTGTAGCGTACATCATGTAAAGAAATATCATTTACGAAAATGGATATAGGCAAATAAATGCAACATCTCTGGATTAAAGACATCAAAGAAAATGCTAAGATTGAAGGAAATTATCTGGTTAAAAACAAGTCGATTGGTCAAACACGGCAGGGAAATTCATTTCTCACCCTCACCTTAGGTGATAAGACAGGCACAATTGAGGCAAGGGTCTGGGATAGGGTCGAGGAGATATCAACCCACTGTAAAGAAGGTAATATTGTTACCATAGCTGGACAGGCAAACACCTATAGGAACCAGATTCAAATCCAGATACATGAGCTAAAACAAAATAAATCCCCTGTCGATCCCACAATCTTTCAGGAATCTACCCCCAAAGATATAACACACATGCTTTCAGATCTAAAAAAATTGGCTAACCACATTCAAAACAGGCACCTTAAAACACTAATAGATGCCTTTATGGCTGATCATCGCTTTGTCACACAATTTAAAAAAGCACCAGCAGCAAAAAATTTCCATCATAGTTATCTTGGAGGACTTCTTGAACACACTCTCTCTGTTTCTCAAATGGCAGTGCTAGTAAGCGAGCATTATCCTGACCTCGATTGTGACCTTCTTTTATCTGGAGCTATACTTCACGATATAGGAAAAATTGAAGAGCTCACCTTTGAACCAACCATAGATTACTCAAATAAGGGAAGGCTCTTGGGGCATATTGTTTTAGGTGTGATGATGGTTGAAGAAAAATTGAAGCCCCTAAAAGACTTCCCCCCTGAGCTTGCGCTTCGCCTTAAACACCTTATCCTAAGCCATCATGGTGAATTTGACTTTGGATCACCAAAAAGACCCAAATTTTTAGAGGCTTTTGCCCTTCATCTCATAGATGATATGGATGCCAAGATCAATGGATTAAGCAGGCTCTTGAAGGATGACAGGCAAGAGGGTTCATGGACAGTCTTTAATAAGTTATTCCAGCGATATTTTTTTAAGGGAGATTCCTCTGCTCAGACAAACAATAAAGGTAAGGATATCGACAGCAAACCGCAAGGGCAAGGACATCTCTTTCATGGAGAGCTGTAATACAAAAATCTGGCAAGCGCATATCATCTAATCTTCAGAAATTAAAAAACCTTGCTTCCCACTATTAAAATAATCCTTACCTTGTCTTTATGTCTTTATGTCTTTATGTCTTTAACCCAGGCATGCTGTCCCAAAATTTAAGGTAATAAAAGTTTAATAAAATTCTGTTTAAGCTTAGTCAATATGTCCCCTTAACTGCTTAGTAAAAATGTCCCCTCTAAGCTGCTGAAGCCATATAAATCCATTGCTCTTCAGAAGTTGCACGTGCCTTGGCTTTTCTCCTGGGCTTAGCCCTTATCGGCTCTTTTAAAGGAGTTGGATCTGTGTGAGCTATAAGTGTATTTTTATAATACACTCTCCAGCTTCCATCTAAGAGCTGACGGACTTCTACCTTTGCCTTGGCATATCCTCTTTGCCTGGGACCTTCTGGGATGTCTATAACGATACCTCCTACTCTTACCGTATTGTCGTTTCCCACGACTGCGTGGTAGCGGAAGCTGATGGTTCTTTTAATATCCACATCTCTCGGTATCTTTCGCCATGCTCGTTGCGCTTCCTCTGGCTTTATGGCAAAGCGCCGGTTGTGCTCATCAATGAAACGCTCCTTCAAGAAGCGATTTGCCCTCTCCATTTCCGTGATTTTCTCCAGTCCCATCTCAGCGATAAGCCGATCCTGGAGTACCCCAAAGAGCCTCTCAACCCGTCCCTTGGCCTGAGGAGTAAGGGCAAAAATGGGGGTAATCCCCAAAGACTTCAGGGCACCTCCTACTTGGGTAGGTTCCTGCTCCCCTGCCAGCTGTTCCTCGAGTGTCCAGTTGTCATCGTTTCTGCGCAAGGTTCCATGTCGGTCCTGGTAGATGGAGGCAGGGATACCATAGGTGTTCACAATACTCTGTAAGAGCTTCAGATACCCAAAGGAACACTCAGCGGGGATAAAAAAGGCCTCACAGAGCTTTCCGGTGGCATCGTCTATCGCTGCCATCAAGCAGCAGGGAGGTGTATCCTTTCCAAACCACCTATGAGGACTTCCATCCCAGAGCACCATCATCCCTTCCTGAGGCTTACGAGGTCTCCTTTGGTGATGTTTCTTTGCTCTCCTTCTCCTTTTGGGTTTTATCCCGTTCGTACGTCTCAGCCTTCTCACGGTATCCCGGCTAACGATAATACCTTCCACCTCATTAAGCTTCTCGGTAAAGTGGGTATCATTGAAGGTGGTATAGGTCTTCTGAGATAGCTCAATGATCCTTTTTTCGAGCTCACGGCTCAACGCTCTGCCTGAGGGTCTGCCTCGATTGCCATGAATCAATCCTCTGGCTCCTTCAGTTGCCAGTTTTTTCTTCAATCGTCTTGCATGACGGTAGGAGACTCCCATCACACTACTGGCATGCTTTAAGGTAGTTTTACTCTCTAACACCATCTTCAAGAGATGGTACCTCTGCCGCTCCTTCTGACTCATTGCTATAATGTCCTCTCTCATAATGGGGACATTTTAACACAGCAGTTAGAGGGGACATTTTCATTAAGCTAATACATTGCATATGAAAAGCCTTGACAAATCGAATTTTAGAAATAGAATGGTCTCTTAAAAAAGACACAAAACAAACAAATATGAAAAAAAAGGCATTTACAACATCTGATATCGCCCGCATAGGCCACCATACAAGGGAAACGGTTAAGCGATGGTTGGAAAGAGGGGAAATTAAGGGATACCGGGTCGGGACCTCAGGCCATTGGCGAGTACTACCAAAGGATTTAGCATTCTTTCTAAAGCAACACAACATTCCCTTTCCAGAACCTGAAGAAATAGGTATTGACCTGAAAGCCTTACTTGATATTGAGGACCATACAACCTTTTGCTGGGAATTCTTCAAAAATAAAATGAACGAACATCCCCGCCCAGGTGCACGGTGTGATGATTGCCTGGTTTGTAAGGTTAAATCTGTCAACTGCTATGCCTTAAGGGAGGAGGTCGGGCATAAACAAATCTACTGTGCGTATTCGTGCGAGGATTGCGCCTACTTCCGTTTTCAGCAGAGGGAAATATTCCCCGAGACCTGAATAAACCCACAGCAAAGACAGATTTACCCGAGGCTTATGTGAAGGTGTCGAGGTGACTTGTGGCCATGAAAGGTCAACTAAACAGACTGAAAATCACTACACTTGCAGAAGATAGTGTACTTTACGAATCCCCTTACTTGGGGCAGCATGGTAT
>DAOVDY010000200.1 GCA_030669265.1 Desulfobacteraceae bacterium
CGGTGGACTAAGGCATTTCGTAGTTCTATTAAGAAATTAAAATCCTGATATGGTAACGTGCCCATATCTACCCGTTTAGACGTCAAGAAGTAGTATATCGTTTTGATCTTTAGTTTGATTTGTGCATCCCCTTTCTCAAGGTCAATAAGAAAGTCGCGAAGCGCTTGCAAGTTATCGGCATCGCTACTTGTAATGTATCTACTCGCCATATCTTCAAGCTCGTTAATAAAGCACTCAAACGCCAATGCAGACAATAATATTGCTGTTAAACTTTCCTGTTTATCTTCCTGAGATCGCTTGCAGCTTTTTTCTGCAAGTAGCAACATACTGTCAGTAACGTATTTCACTGCTGCATAATCTGTCATAATTCTTTAACCCTAGAAATGTAACAGTTAGTATAAAGAATGAATTTTATCCAATAACAATGGATTTAATGTAGCACAATATTAATGCCTGATTACCATTATCCAAAATTGTATGTTACGTATAGCTTGCCAAATGGTTTAACAGAATTTTAACATGGATTTTTTAAGGTTTCATTCAGTAATAGAAAGTTAATGATTTGAAGCGATCACTTTGGGGCTTCCCAACTATTCAATATCCGATCAACTTCCTCTTCAACCATTGCTCTTGCATCCCATCTATCATAATTTCTTACCAAAAGCGTATCATAATTTGTTGCTGTGTGCCGGATATGAGCAATAATAGCCAGCCGTACTGCATTCTCATCGAGATCCTTTGCCGCCAACGACCGACCGATCCTGTCGCTATGTTTAAGGCAAGTATGTTCGGCTATTATTTCCTCTATTCCGATAGGGCACCGAGGAAAGAGCTCCCTAACACGCATCGCAAAACGCTCCACATATTGGCGATCTAATTCCTCTCGTCGCGATGCCTCACGTTCTCTTCGTCGAGCCCTAGCCTCATTATCAGCTAAACATTCGCGTTCAGCTTGCTCAAGTGCTTGAGTCTCGACTAGAAGACCTTGTCGCTCATATCGTTTTCGAGCACGACTCCATTTCAAAACGACTGCAGACAAAATTGAGTGCTTCCGGGCGCGTCGAGTAAGGGCCGCATCACCAGATGGGAGAAAAACAAGATGATCCAAGTCAGCACATGATAGGCATAGTGCTCCTTTATCCTTGACTAATGTGATCCAAGCCCTCCGACCAAGATTCTCTCCACACTCGTCGCAAAAGGAGTCTTTAGTAGATATAAAAACCTTCAGATTATCTTTTTGCTTCATCTGCTTAATATCTTGTTCTACATACAAATTGGATAATGGTTAGCCGGGGGTCATTGCCGTCCCATGCCTCCCAAAACAATCAAATTTTTCACCTAAATCGCAGGAAATTTTAGATTACATATTAGTATTTACATTTTGGCAAGGGGAGAAAATCCCTATTTCGTGCCATAGTCAATTTTTTGATTTTACTAAACTTTTATCAAGCTTGCAAACACAAGTCATAAGTTTTTTGGCTTTTCGATTCTTTCCAATAATAGCAGAAACGCTAGCGTCGGCGATCAGTGGCAGCCAGGGCTTCCACAACCGGCATTAAAAAATAAAAAAAGGGGTCGCGTCTGCTCTTAACTCATAGGAATGGTTTGGAGAAAGTCTAAGCGAATAAGCTTTCTAATCAAAAAGAGATAGATAGGATACCTTATTTTTTGTTTGGAGTTGGCGTCCCAAAATAGGCTAATTATTTACCCATGTTGCTCCATTCACATAAAAAATTTTGAGATGATCAAGAATTTTTCCCTGTCAGGATACACAAAAAACCTTCCATTTTTTCTTTTTCAGCTTGAACGAGAATTAAGGCAACTGAGAGAGCCACTGGTATGCCGGAGCAACAAGAATAGATTGGTCATTGTTAAAAAACATCCTATAACCATCATCCTCGCCTATTGAAATGAAAAATAGTCAAGACTATTTTTCAGTGTGATGAAAAATTGCTAAGAATTTAGGATAAACTGTAGAAAAGGGTTCCATCTCTTCAAATGCCCTATCAATATAGCACACTCCCCCATTCAACGGAATACGCTGTGGCGATATATTAGCAATGTTGACATTTTGTTAAAAATAGGATACAAAAAAATAAACATATTTGATTATTAATTTAAAACGTCAATATATTATGGCTAAAAATAATATCTCCATGTTGCTCAGTGCCGATACCCCCTTTTTTTCACTTTCTTCCATTCAGGCCACTTTCAATATAACCAGGGAGAGCGCTAGGACTACCGCTTTTAGACTTGTTGAAAGGGGTATCCTTATACGTCTACGCCGTGATCTCTATACCCTTGTTAACCGGAAATATTCCCTTTTTTCTTTGGCAAATGCCCTCCATCAACCATCTGTTATTTCCCTGGAAACAGCTCTCAACTACTGGGGGTTGATCGTTCAGGTTCCCCAGATAATTTTTTCCTTAGCACTGAAAAGCTACCACTATACAGCAGACAATACTGAATTCATTTATCGGCGTATAGAGCCATCTCTTTTTCGTTTTGGGCAAGGAAAGGCCGAGGATTTTTATATTACTGAGCCAGAAAAGGCGTTTCTAGATACTCTATATATGCAAAGCAAGGGTCTGGTTGCGCTATTGCCAGAGGATGTAGACATGGGCAAACTTGATATTGAACTTCTTGAATATTACAGTCAGTTTTATCCAGTCATAGTGAAAAAATTGATTCGACTTTTTAAAGAAAAAAGCTATGAGGCCAAGTAAGCAGGATTTTTTTAACCAGTACAGGGAAAACACAATCATAGAGGTAGTGCAGGCCATCGCGAAATCCAGAGCCGGCTCCCAGATAGCATTTAAAGGCGGAACTGCTTTGAAACTTTTCTTTGATCTACCCCGTTACTCTGAGGACATAGGCTATGATTCCCTTCCAGGTGTTTCAGCCCAAGAACTCATGAAGACTATAAGAGACCTTTTTTCAAAGCGGAGGTGGGAAATAACAGATGAAGCAATCAAATATTTCACTATTCTTTTAGAGCTGCGCTTTGCCGGGCCAGAGCGACATTTCCGTGTAAAGATTGAAATTTCCACAAGAGAAAAGGAATTGGAAACTACGATCTTATCTTTCAGGGGTGTACCAATTCTCACCCTTGAACCTTCATTTTTAATGACAGAAAAACTCCTTACCTTTGTTGACAGGCGGGCGGGAAGGGATATATTCGATGCATGGTTTATCTTGGAACATGGCTATCCTTTAAAAGAATCACTGACAAAGAAAACCTTTGCGGGTTATAAAAATCTTTATCAAGCT
>DAOVDY010000078.1 GCA_030669265.1 Desulfobacteraceae bacterium
CCTGTCCCACTATAGGCTGTTATTGTTACCTCGGCAGATTGAGATAATGTGCTGAATGACAGTGGACTTACTATCACAAGATCCTCAAATCCGGATGGGTTGGTAACAATGCTGAAATCCCCACTGGTTAATGTCGTTCCAGAATTAACACAAGATGGTCCGGTAATCGATTCTACACCAAAGACGGTTACATTATGTGTGGCAGGACATGGTTCACCACCGTCCGGGGGCGTGTAAACAACTTCAATAGCTACATCCCCGGGTTCCTGGCCTGTGAAACTAGCTGAAGATGTGCCTGGAAGAAGGCCTGGCGGTTTCTCCCAGACATATGTCCCACCTTCCGGGCTGCCGGATGCAGTGAGAGTAATGTGATTTCCTATGCCGACCACCGATGGCCCTGTTATGGAAACTGAACACTCTTTTAATACTGTAATAGTATGCGTACCATAACACGGCTCCCCATCATCCGGGGGATTATAGGTAACCTCAATGGTTACATCACCTGGCTCCTGGCCTGTGAATTCGGCTGTTGAACCATTTGCTACCAGCCCCGGTGTATTGGACCATTCATAAGTCCCTCCGGATGGATCTCCTTCGGCAGTCAAGATAATGGGCGGAGCACCTATCTTAAACTCCTCGGGGCCATTTATTTTTACGTAACATAAACAGACCCATATAGCCTTCCTTGCATGACATTTTTTACCTTTAGGGCTTGTATATGTTATTGTAACACAAATATATTCTGAAAATGAAGGCTTATAACCTGTTAGCTGGGCTGTTGAACCATTTGGCACGAGGTTGGGCGTATTGGACCAGGAATAGGAACCCCCGGCAGGAGCACCTGAAGCGCTTAAGGTAATTGCCTGGCCTTCTTTTATTACATTTGGCCCATCAAGTGTTACCTCACACTCCCATGCATATGTAAAGACTGGATAAAAAACCAGTATTATCAATGAGAACAATAGGATTTTTGTTCTTAACCTATTCATCTGTTTTGAATCTTTAACAGTCTTTTGCGTGCCTTCTTTTTCCACATACTATCTTCAACCATTTTATACATATTTATCGCTTCCTCTGCCTGGTTTTCATCCTCATAAACCTTGCCTAACTCATATCTGGCATAATTGATCTCTTTATGGTTGGGATGGTCTTTAATAAACATTTTCAGAAATTTTTTAGCTCTCGGATAATCTTCCTTATTACTGTAAAGCTTTGCAAGCCAGAGATAGGTCTGGGATTTTATATATTCTATCTTTTCTTTTTTTGCCGATTTTAAGGGAACGTTTTTTAACTTGTCGGCAATCTCCAGGACACTATTGGCGCTTTCCTGAACTAAATCATATCGTTCTAAGGCATAGGCATATTTTTCTATGATCCATTGCGCCCTTAATGCCATGTATGTATCTTCATTTTCTGAAATAAATTCCCTGGCAGAGGAGAGCCCAAGGCTAAAGGTGGCTGATGAGAGTTTATCCATACCCTTCCATTTCAGGTTCCTGGCCAAATTCAGCGAGGTCTCAAAATCTGATATATCATTGACTATGTCTGAGAGCTTTCTTATCTCATTCTGAACCAACTCCAGATCTGCATCTCTTGACCAGTAAGAATCTATCAATCTTGAATATGCCTTAAGGGCAAAAAAAGGTGGGGCCGGATATCTGTTAATATATTCAGCATAATACCTTATCGCAGAATCCCAATCCTCGTTGCTCTGGGATAGTCTGCCTAACAGAAACAGTGCCTTTCGGCCAAAGGTTGTATATGAGTACTGATCGGCTATTTCTACAAGGAGACTTGAGCCTTCTTGCTTTTTTCCACATTTTAGATAGGTCACGGCAATTTTATACATGTTGTTGGGGGAGAGATTTTCTGCAGGGTATTTCTGAGATATCTGTTCAAATAATGCTTTAATGGAGTCTTTATCTTTTTTCTTGTGGTAGATGTTTAATAATTTTAAAGATGTTTTTACCAGGGTATTAATGATGGAAGAATCAGGATCGTATCCTTTATCATCAATTATTTCTTTTAGTAGTTTCTCTCCATCTGCTTCTAACCCGTGTCTCAGATATAACGTGGCAAGATTATATCTATCCTTCAGATCAAAATCAGGGGTTGGATAGTTCGATTTCAGGGATTCAAGCAGTGAAGCCAGTCTTTCATCTTCTCCCTGAGACTGGTATATCTTAAGAAGTTTTGAAAAGGCTCTTAGGGTAACCTTGTTGTTAAAAGGGGCATAATATTCTTTTTGTTCCTTGATTATCCGCCTGAAAATGTCTGTGCCATCTTCTAAATGGCTATTGTCAAGATAAATTAAGGCAAGACTATACATATTCTTTGATCCAAAACTACTGCTTAAATAGGCACCCTTTAATTTATTGATCCATTTATCGACTGCCTCGCCTTCCCTGTTTTCCCTGTATAAGTCAAGTAGATTTGAATAGGCTATGAGTAGGTTTCTTATGTAATATTGTATTCTTTTATGGTATTGAGCTGAGTGTGCATCCCGCGTGGTTGGATGGGATTCAATATATTCCCGGTAGTATTCTATGGCCTCTTCAATCCTGCCTTCATCTCCGGCAATATTTCCCTTGCCCAGAAGGTAGTATTTGTCCGAGGCAAGTGTATTGCCGGCAAAGAGTAAGAGAAAGACCAGGACGGAAAACGATATTTTATTAATATTGTATATAATAATATTCTCTATAGACTTTTGTTTTGTGATCTTTGAAGGATACCTTTTACGAACTTCAAAATATCTATATCTGATTGATATCCCGGAATAGATTTCTCAAAATTGATGCGGGCGCCTATTTTGGCTTTATCTGTAATTATTCTTAAGATACAAAATGATACCCGGTTTGCATAACAAACCTGAGCAATTGCACCAGCCCCCATATCAACGGCCATGGCCTTGAATTTCTTAAAGAGCCACTCCTTTTTATTCTGAGCAGATATAAACTGATCCCCGGTGACTATTATCCCTTCTATGATTCTATTTTTGGTCTTTTTCTTATTATCGGCATAAAGGAGGGCCAATTTCCTGAGCCGTTTATCCGCCGGATTATAGCCCGGTTCATCCCGGTTAGTGCCATCCGGAACTCTGCTCCAGATAAAACCATAGGGCTTGATGGTGCCAAAATCATGCTGAAAGACTTCAGTTGCAATGATGATATCCCCGATGTTCAGACCTTTGTTTATTGAGCCTGCCGGGGCTATGGAAACGACGGATGTTATAGGGTAATGAGATAATAGGGCCTGGGCGGTTATGGCATTATTCACCTTGCCCATGGGAGATCTTACCAAAACAACATCTATATTATTTATCTTGCCTGAATAGAATTCCCTTCCGGCCTTTTTTGAAATCTCTTTTATCTTCAGGCTCTTTTTTATCTGTTCCAGATTTGAATTAAAGGCAACTATTATTCCGATGTCAGCTAAGCTGATGTTTATTGAGATTAATACCAGGATTGGTGCTATACACCCTATTGTGAAATACCTCATCGCCTATATGCTTAATTGGCCAAGTTGTTCAAGAAGCCTGTTGCCTATCTTAGGATTCACCATTTTTACAAAATTTATCTTCCCCAATAATGAGGACTTGAACTCGTTTAGGGTGTAATCGGAGGGGTTATTCAGGCTTTTCTCCTTTTTGGCCCATTTTTTCACCTCATGCTTAATATCTTTATGGTGACAGTTATAGATTACCGCTCTTAGTTTTTTTATTTCTTTTTTATCAATATTAGGCTTTTCGTTTACCACAATACCGGTTATCTTTTGTCTCCCCGCGTTTCTCAATACCCTCATTTTTGTCTCATTTATTTCAAATCCCTCTTCTCTTATTATCTCCTTAAAAAAAGGTATCATTTTATTTATACCTCTATTATCACTCGAAACGGTTATATCATCTGCATAGCGGGAGTAATCAAAGCCCATTTTATCTCCCAGCCTGGAGAACCTCTTGTCCAATCTTGTACTTACTATATTGGCTATGGCGGGGCTTGTCGGGGCGCCTATTGGTAATCTTCCATTATGAGTAACTAATCTTGTCAGCAGCAAGGATACCTGGCGAGGATAACCCAATGCGATAAACATCCCCAGTATTCTTTTAAATGTTATACTGGGGAAGAAATCTTTTACATCCATCTTTATAACGACTTTTTTCCCTATATGCCTTCCGGCATTGGTGAGAATGGATCTTCTTTTTCGAAACCCTTCAGCGTGGGAATTTAATCCCACCCTTTGTAAAAGATCGTCCAATATTTTTCTCTGGACCCCTTTTAGATAAGACCTTGGTGCAAAGATCTCTCGTTTGTTCCCATCTCGTTTTTTTATATTAAAACAGGTATAATGTTTTATCCTGTCGTTAGCCAGCCAGTTCAATCTTTTAGTGGATATCTTAAGAAAGTGGGCAAGGTGGGATGAAGTAAATACACATCTAAAACTCCTCTTTTGCATTTCCAAAAAATAGGAGGCTAAGAAGTTCAGAATCCTGTGATCAAGATGTCTGTTTTTATCGAGAAACTCCTGTAGTTCTTTGTTTTTGCTGCTTATCCTGTTACCGTAATAACGAATTTCCTTACCCTGATCTAACCTCAGTCCGGCATAGGCCTCAATCAGATCAACAATCTCCGGTTCAACCTCAGCTCTTTGATTAGTGAGCCTGAGATTCTTGATAAACTTTTCTTTATTATCGCACAGGTATCTGTGATCCATTTTTTGTTCCATAAAAAATTGATACCGGGGCCTTATTTTACCTGATACATAACCAGCCCCACATAGTATGGCTGGTGCGAAGCAAGTCAACGTGCTTGCATAGCGTAACGCTATACTACTACTCTAAAATCTGTGGCCCCGGTATCAAAACGTAAGATCTTTTAAAGAAAGATCCGGTTTTTTTGTCTTTTTCAGATACTTATGGTTTGGAAATGGAATCTGACAGCAAATAGGGTTATTACCCCTGTTTTTAGAACATTGGTTGGAATCCTCACAAATAATATCGTGTTTCAGGGTATCCAGGTTAATCCCGCAATCATGGCAATATAGAGGATCCGAATAAATGAAGAAAGAAAGATATGATCTGGAATACATATTAACTGATCTGCAATTTGTACATTGGACAGCTTCATTTAGATCGATAGCCCGGCCTAAACACAACCCCATACCTGTTACACTAAGGAGTGTGGTTTTAGAGGCAGTTTCTTTTAAAAATTCTCGTCGGGTTAGCTCTTCAGCCATAAAAATCCTATTCTTTCACATTCCGTGAATTCGTCTGTTATTTTCAGTATATGAATTTAGGAATTAAA
>DAOVDY010000199.1 GCA_030669265.1 Desulfobacteraceae bacterium
AGAAAAGAAAAATATCGAAGAGACTATGATTATGTTCCAGGCACGGGCCATGAAGATAGGCGGGTTTGGGATTAATTTATCTCAGTGCAGTCTTTGCGCTCGACCTTATGAGGGAAAGGGCAGGGCATTATTCCATCCCCCAAGTGGTTCAATAGTATGTTTGAGCTGTGATAAGGAATCAGTTTTAAATCCTGGGATGAACCCAAAAACAGTTCAAATTCTTGAGCATCTTCAGTCTACTGACCTATCACTATTAAAAAATGTACAATGCGATGATGATATAATAACTGAGCTGAAAAAGGTTTTAATGATGCATGTTGAACATCGTTTAGGCAAAAGACTAAAATCTGCTAAATATCTTTAAGCCATCAGTTTTTAATAGACCCTTGACATTTAGCTGTTATCTTTGTGTATGTAACTCGGTTCCTTTCTTGACATCTTGTAAGGCAGGTGATATTTTTCGCAGAACTTTTTGGTGACTAATGTTCATTGTGTTTGTTGAGTTTATTGAGTTTATTTTAAACTGTAGCTGATTTTAGTCACTTTAACTCGCAACCAGTAATTAGACAACTAACAATGAACAACGGACAACTGTCAACGGACAACAAACAAAGAGAAAGGATTCCTATGACATTTCAGGAATTGATCATTGGTCTGGAAAGATTCTGGGCAGATAGAGGATGTCTAATCCAGCAGCCGTATGACCTGGAGGTTGGGGCAGGAACCTTTAACCCGGCTACTCTTTTGAGGGCATTGGGTCCTGAAACGTGGTCTGTTGCCTATGTAGAGCCTTCCAGGCGCCCTACTGATGGCAGATACGGTGAGAATCCCAACCGTCTGGGGCATTATTATCAGTATCAGGTGATTATAAAACCTTCTCCCATTAATATTCAGGAAATCTATCTCGAAAGTTTAAAGGCACTGGGAATAGATCCCCTGGATCATGATATTCGCTTTGTGGAGGATGATTGGGAATCCCCCACACTTGGAGCATCAGGTCTTGGGTGGGAGGTCTGGCTGGATGGCATGGAAATCACCCAGTTTACCTATTTTCAATTGGCAGGTGGCATTCGCCTTGACCCGATTTCTGTGGAAATAACCTATGGCCTGGAAAGAATTGCCATGTATTTGCAAGAAAAGGAGAGCGTTTATGATCTTGTATGGAATGAAAATGTTACTTATGGCGATGTTCATAAAAAAGGGGAGTGGGAAAACTCTGTATATTGTTTTGAAATGGCTAATATAGATATGCTTTTAAAGATGTTTGAAATGTGTGAAAAGGAATCTCTTACAATAAGCAAAAAAGGGATTGTCCTGCCAGCATATGATTATTGTCTCAAATGTTCCCACATTTTTAATGTACTTGAAGCGAGGGGGGCAATAAGTGTTACAGAAAGAACATCCTTCATTGGAAGGATTAGGGAATTGGCTAGTTTGGTAGCAAAAAATTATTTAAAGCAGAGAGAAGAGATGGGATACCCCCTGATGAAAGAAAGTGCCTAAAGTGAGCTAAAATCAGGGCCCCTTTCAGGCTTAATAATTACAATCTCCCACCTTTGGTGGCAACAATCTGAAGAAATAGTTAAAGAGGATATATGACTGCTGAACTGCTTTTAGAGATAGGCACAGAAGAGATCCCCTCAGACTATCTTGAGAACGGTTTAAAAGAGCTTAAGCGATTGGCAGAATTTTATTTAAAAGAAAACCGAATCGAGATTGAAGGAGGTCTTCATACATACGGAACTCCAAGACGGTTGGTTTTAGTAGGGAAGGCCATTGCTGATAAACAGGAAGATACGATCCAGGAAATAACAGGGCCCCCTAAAAAGGATGCATTTGATGAAGAAGGAAATCCCACAAAGGCAGCATTTGGTTTTTCTAAGAAACAGGGAGTATCTGTGGATGAGCTACAATTATTGGAAACACCAAAAGGCGTCTACCTCCATATTAAGCGTAAAATGCCAGGAAGGCTTACAATAGATATCCTATCCGAAATGTTACCCAAATTAATAGCAAATATTCCCTGGCCAAAGTCGATGCGTTGGGGAAGTGAAGAGTTTTCGTTTGTTAGGCCTATCCACTGGGTACTCGCACTTTTTAACGGTAAAACTATTTCATTTGAAGTAGCTGGGGTGATGAGTGGGAATAAAACGAGAGGACATAGATTTATGACACCCCAAAGTATGCAAATAAACGGCCTTGAAGATTATCTACGAAAAATGAACGAAAATTCTGTAATTATCGATCAAAAAGAGAGAGAAAGGGAGGTTGAAAAAGCTGTCATCACAGTCGCTAAAACGGTATCAGGCATACCTGTGATAGACCCCGAATTATTATCAACAGTTGCCAATATGGTGGAGTTTCCATCTGCCATTTGCGGTGGTTTTGATAAGGCATTTCTTACGCTCCCTGATCCTGTTCTCATAACAGCAATGAAAGAGCATCAGAGATATTTTTCTGTTAGAGACCATGAGGGGAACCTGATGCCAAATTTTGTGGCTGTTAACAATACGATTGCAAGGGATGAATCTATTGTTAAAAGAGGGCATGAAAGAGTTTTGCAGGCAAGATTAGCCGATGCAAATTTCTTTTTTAAAGAAGACAGAAAAAGACCCCTTAAGGATAGGCTGGAGGATTTAAAAACAGTTATCTATCAGGCAGAGTTAGGGACATCCTTTGACAAGGTGCAACGTTTTACCCGATTAGCCGAGTACTTGGCTGAACAGATAGTGCCAGAAAAGATACATGATGTTGGACTTGTTGCGAAGCTCTGTAAATGTGATCTGGTTACTGAGATGGTTATGGAGTTTCCCTCCCTTCAGGGTGTAATGGGGAAAGAATATGCCAGATTGGATGGCTACCCTGAAAATATCTGTATAGCTATTTCAGATCATTATTTACCTGTTCAAGCAGAATCTCAACTCCCTGGATCTTTTATTGGGTCAATTGTTGGCATAGCTGATAGGCTGGATACCCTTGTAGGGTTTTTTACACTGGGCCTCGAGCCTGACGGAGCAGCTGATCCCTATGCCCTCAGGAGACAGGCCTTGGCTATTATTAGGATAGTGAGAGATAAAAAGATTGCTATTTCCTTTCAGGAACTCATTAATAAATCAGCATGTATTCTTAATGAAACTATTTCATTTGACCTAAAAGAGGTTACAAATAAGGTAATTAATTTTATAAAGGAACGCTTTAAGAATTTGTTGTTATCTGAAGGAATTACGCAAGATTTTATAGAGGCAGTAATTTCTATCGATTTTCATTTCCTC
>DAOVDY010000002.1 GCA_030669265.1 Desulfobacteraceae bacterium
GTTACATAACGATTAATATTGTAACTTATTGATTTATTTCACTATTTTTAAATCTAGAGGGGTTCAACTTTAAATAGATAACAATCAGTATAAATAGAGCTACCTTTAAACCGCCCCTCCAATAATGTTTTTGACCTTAAATTTTTAAATACTATAGTAATAAATAAATTAGTCTATCAGGGTTTGTCTGATTTTTTTGTAGGATTTTTTCTGATTCCTTTGTAGGTATTTGTCCTACAACAAATGCTAATTGCGTAATAGACAAAGGGCTCCAGTTGAATCGGCCCACTTCATGAACCGTGCTTCGCAATTTTACAGGACAAGCATAAAGCAAATGGAACAAGAGTACTGGAATACAAGAATGTTCAAAATGTGAACATGTTTTCTAACAAATGTCAAGTAAAAAACCAGGTATGTTCGAGATGAGGGACAACATTATCACGTTTGTTCGCGACTTCCCTGGAATTAGTCGCTATTGTGATAATGTTTTTCCTACTATATCAGCTGAACTCTGGTGATACAAATCGGTCTGGGCCAGGGAATGATGGAATATAAACTCAGCGAGTTGCAGAATCACCGATACATTTAATTAGGCTCTCCAATCCGATATGAGCCAGCTCTCTTGCTGTAAGCCATTTACCCCTACTTTTTATAAAGGTTGAAAGGTCAAGCAAATTCTCTGACAGGGATACCTGGGACTTCTTAAAGCTATCCTTCCATAAGATGGAACCATTATCAGTGTTTACAAGATGAAGATCAAAGGCTACAGAGGCAGGTGTCTCAACGCCATATGTTGTTCCTACCCTCTCTGTCCAGCGATAAATGTATCCGAATAAAACTGCATCTGATGAAAAGGATTTACCTGTCTTTTGTAGCATGTCTTTTATTCCAATGGTTACGTTTTGAGAAAGAATAGTTGAATATACCCCTTTTGCCTGTCCAGGTGAAATGAGGGTATATTTTTGATTCTTTTTAAGAGAGTTGAACAGATCAGTGGTCATTAACTCCGCCACGTCATCTGATACTGGTTCTGCCATGAATGTTGCTCCACAGATAGGGCAGCGAAAAAGAACAGGCCTCTCCTTTTCTGAAATGGCAGATTTGAATCCTACAACGACAATGTTTTCAATCTTCAGAGGAAAGGAACTTTTCTGTTCGTTCTTGTATGTGGGTATATGACAGCTAAAGATGAAAATCAGAGAAAAAAAGGGAAAAACAATCAAAAGAATCTTTTTAAGGAAAGATAAAAATTTACTATAAAAGGCCTTTTGTGGATGGAACATCATCCAGCCTTTCTTCTCTTTGAGAGGCTTGATCTAACGCCTTTGCAAAGGCCTTAAAGATTGCCTCGGCAATATGATGCGCATCACTACCAGATATAAGTTTAATGTGCATGGTAATACCTGCATAATTTACCAATGCCCTAAAGAATTCTTTCAAAAGACCTACATCAAATTTCCCTGTCATGCTCTTTTTTAAGGGCACCCTGTATGAAAGATATGGTCGGTTTGAGATATCAATTACTACCTGTGCAAGGGCCTCATCCATGGGAACTATCGCTTGCCCATACCTTTTGATTGCCTTCTTATCTCCTAAGGCCTGATTGATGGCCTTACCCAGACATATACCCAGATCCTCAACAGTGTGGTGATAATCGATCTCTATGTCTCCCTTTGCTGTGACAGTAAGATCCATAAAACCATGCGCTGCCATCAACTCAAACATCTGGCCAAGAAAAGGGATATCGATATCAATAGATGAGAGACCCTTTCCGTCGAGATTTAATCTTAATTGGATGTCTGTTTCACGTGTCTTTCGCTCAATATCTGCATCTCGTTTCATTGAATACATCCTCGACTTTTAAATTGATGGTGGAGATGAGGGGAATCGAACCCCTGACCTGTACGTTGCGAACGTACCGCTCTCCCATCTGAGCTACATCCCCACGGTCATCACAGAAATTCTACAACATATTAACAATAAAGAGCCTTTAATGAAGACTAATCTATGCTATCCATATAAGTTAATGGAATGTTGGAATAATGGAATATTGGTTATGTAATGTGCCATTTTTTTCTTTTGGATTCAAGTCTAAAGAGAAAAACACAGAATCATTCCTACAAGTTTCTTTAAAGGCATTCAGCGGAAAAGATTAAAAAAAGTTGCATAGGGCATAGCGGTTATAGCATAGAGAAATGGGTCTCAATTTATTTCTTTTTCTTAGCTACCTTTAATAACTCTGTAATAGATGATAGCTCTTTACTTCCTAAAACATGTGCAGAGATACCATATATAACAAGCCCTGCGCATACTATTATCAAAACTCCTAAAGCGAGATGAAACGTTTTCTGTGCCACAATACTACTAAAAACCTTGAAGGCCAGAAAATAAATGCAGATACCCATAATAAGAGAGGATATAAAAGACCTTACCATTGAGCTTATTACTACCCTTCCCTCAATACCCCCCAGTCTCTTTTGTAATAAAAAAATGAGCATAAATAGTTGCAGGGTTGAAGCAAGGGAAAGGGCCAAGGCAAGCCCTCCATGCTTTAGGGGACCCATTAAGGCAAGAGAAAAGGCGATATTTGCAATCATAGCCACCACTGCCACTTTCACAGGGGTTTTGGTGTCTTGCAACGAGTAAAAGGCTGACACAAATACCCGAAGGCCAGCAAATGCCCAAAGCCCAACAGAATAATAAAGGAGAGCCTGAGCAGTCATTATTGTGGTAAATGAGGTAAAGGCACCCCTTTGAAATAATAACGTAATGATTGGTTGTCTAAGAACAATTAATCCTACCATTGCTGGTATAGTAATAAACATAGTAAGTCTCAGGGCATGAGAAAGTGTTTGTTTTAACCTATAAATATCCCCCTCTGCCGCCTCTCTTGAAAGAGATGGTAAAACAGCCGTGCTGATTGCTATTGCAAAAACACCAAGGGGAAACTGGACGAGTCTATCAGCATAATAGAGATACGAAACACTACCCTCTCTAAGCAGAGAAGCTAACAGTGTACCAATTAGTTGATTTATCTGGTAAATAGCCGAACCAAAGATGGTTGGAAGCATTAACATACCAATCTTCTTTAAGGCCGGATGCCTTAGATTCCATTTCGGTGCAAAAGACAGACCCTTGCTCATCAAGAAAGGTATCTGCAATGCCATCTGAATAACCCCTCCCACGATTACACCAATAGCCAGACCTACTGTTGGTGTTCTCATATAAGGAATCATAAAAAGAAGAACAGTAATCATTGATAGATTTAAAAAGATAGGTGCTATGGCAGGGACTGCAAAATGTTTAAGAGAGTTAAGGATACCCATGAAAAGGGCAAGCAGGCTAACCAGAAATATGTAGGGAAACATGATCCTTGTCAAAAGAACAGTGAGGGCATATTTTTCACCCATGCCCCCAAAGCCCGGAGCGATAACTCTCACAATTACCGGAGAAAGGATAATGCCGAGAATTGTAATAACTGTTACAATACAAACAAGAAACGTTAAAACAACCCGTGCCAGTAAAAAGGCCTCTTCTTTTGATTTATTCTGTAAGTACTCTGTGAAGACCGGGATAAAGGATACAGAGAATGAGCCTTCTGCAAAAAGTCTCCTCAAAAGATTGGGGATTCGAAAGGCAACAAAAAATGCGTCAGCAGACATGCCAGAGCCAAAGAAATTGGCAATAAGGATGTCTCTTATCAATCCCAGAATCCTGCTTAAGAAGGTAAAAATACCGACTACACCGGCTGCCCTTGTAACAAGATCATTTTCATTCATGAAAAACCTTGACACAGTTTCAAGATTAGTTTAATGTCCCTTCAAAAAAAGATTTCAGGGCTCATACTCTCTCATTTAACGTGGAAACATATTAAAATTTATGTAAAGATCGCCCTCCCCGTCCCGAGACCGGGACGGGATTGGGAGGCACGACGTGATTTTAACAAGCTGTTGCCTTGTTAATATCAAGAGCGCAGGAGCTAAAAAATTCAGCCTCTGCATGCCAGGCCTGCCCGTCCCGATTATATCGGGACAGGCGGGTCTGGGCCAGGGTTTCATCAAGCTGCCTTTTTTGGCAGGTGCTTTATTTTATAGGAGGTAAAAACGTGGCGATTCACAAATCCGCTATCAAAAGGGATAGACAAAGCAAAGTGCAAAGATTAAGGAATGCAGGATACAAAACTATGGCCAAAAATGCAGTCAAAGAGCTACGACTCGCCATAGCAAATAAAAAAATCGAAGATGCAAATCTATCCCTTAATAAGGCTGTCTCCACCCTCCAAAAGGTTCAATCCAAAGGCGTGCTCCACAAAAATACAGCAAGCAGAAAAATCTCTAGATTGACCCGCCAGATAAACAAATTGGCTACTATGAGTGCCGAGGGAAACAAAAAAGAAAAATCAGATTCTCCAAAACAAGATCCCCCTTCGAACCAGTCCTGATCAAGCCATCAGCATCATATATATTGTCTAAAGCCTTCTCTAGTTCCTCTTCCTGCCAGAACCTTTCCTGCGCCAAATATTTCTCGATCACAAAAGTGGGCAGAGGTTGTAATCTTTTTATCGCTTCTGACCTCCCCCCTCCTTTCTTAAGCCCTGACTTGGCTTTCAAAATTAACCTAATTTGTCGGGCCAACATCCCTAAAAGGCCTAATAATGTCGTTGCATCCCGTCCTTGTGTTTCAAAAAGTTTATTCAAAACAACTATCGCATGAACGGTATCTTTTTTAGATACATAATCTACCAAATCGAAAACCGTAAAAAGTCTGCTAAAGGTAGTCATTTCCTTTATTTGCTCTACCCCTATTCGGGAATGTGGATACCTCAGGGAAAGCTTGAATATTTCACTAAAAAGATCTCTTAAGCTACTCCCAACGATTTGATAAATAAAGGATGATGCCTCTTTATCAATATCCAACTCTAACTCCTTTGCCCTCTTTTGTAACCAGCTGTATACCTGCCGTTCGGATAACCTTTTAAAATTTACTGCCCTGCCAAGTTCCTTAAACCTTTTGTAAAAAACCCCTGTCAAATCTGTTGTGTTTGATATCCAGATAATACAAGTGGAGTCAACTGGATTGTCCATATAGGAAAGAAACTGTTGATATGCGTCTTTAGTAAAGTTCTCGGTTCCCCTCACTATGAGCAATCTATGGGGAGACATAAAAGGAACAAGATGAGCCCTGCTGAGTATCTCATGGGCAGAAATCTCACCTCCATAAAGGGTCTCTACATTAAACGCTTTGACTTTGTCAGGCATAAAATCTTTTTTGATCTTATCAAGGGTTATCTCTAGCCAGAAATCTTCATGGCCATAAAATAGATAAAAGGGTGCGAAAGCACCCTTATGTAAAAAAGTTAGGATATTCTCCGGAGTTAAATTATGCATTAGAACCTTTCCATGGTCCTTATATTTATTGTGTGACGTAGGTCATGGATAATACAATCATACCACTATATTAACCAATCTTTTCTGAACAACGATTACCCTTTTTATTTCTTTCTCTTGAATAAAACTCTGAACCCGTGTGTCTTTAAGGGCCAACTCCTGAATTTCCTTTTCAGTTAATGAAACGAGTATCTCTATTCTGCTCCTTAGCTTACCATTTACCTGAATAACAACTAAGCAAGTTTCTTTTTTCAGGGCCTCTTCTCGGTAGGTTGGCCAGGAAACAATTGCCAGGCTATCACTATGATCGAGTGCCCTCCATAGTTCCTCTGTAATATGTGGCACAACAGGATGCAAGAGTATTACCATGGTATCCACTGCCTCTTTAATAACAGAGAAGGCGAGTTCAGAGATTTCTTTCCCATTACTGATAAACTGATTTACCGTATTAAAGAGTTCCATAACCGCACTGATGGCAGTATTAAAATGAAACCTATTTTCTATATCTTCTGTCACCTTTTTTATGGTCTGGTGTGTCTTCCGATGAATATTGTGCAAATCAGGTGAAAGGGATTGAATCGCATCATAGGGTTGAGCATTAGAGAGGATTTGCCTGTTTTCAACAACCAGGCGCCATACCCTATTGAGAAATCTCCAAGCGCCCTCTACACCCTCATCACTCCATTCAAGATCCCTTTCAAAAGGGGATGCAAACAAACAAAACATCCTTACTGTGTCGGCACCATATCTATTAATAAGTTTCTGTGGGTCTATCACATTTTTGGTAGATTTGGACATCTTTACAGAGCCCCCGATCTGTGCCTCTTTGCCACAATGAGTGCATCTGCCTTCCTTTACCTCTTCAGGGAAAAGATAGCCATGTTCCTGGCACTTGAAGGTCTCTTTACATACCATACCCTGGGTTAGGAGATTGGTAAACGGTTCATCTATTTTCAGATATCCCATATCCCTGAGTACCTTTGTGTAGAACCGGGAATAAAGGAGATGCAATATGGCATGCTCAATACCGCCAATATATTGATCCACAGGCATCCAGTAAGCTACCTTTTCCTTATCAAAAATGCTATTCTCATACCTTGGAGATGCAAATCTGTCAAAATACCATGATGATTCGACAAAGGTATCCATAGTATCTGTCTCTCTTTTTGCTTTTTGGCCGCACTGCGGGCATGTCGTTTCATAAAAAGAAGCCTCATGTGGAAGCGGCGATTTACCTCCTTCTTTTAAATCCAGATCAAGTGGGAGTAACACTGGTAGCTGATCCTCAGGCACTGGAACAGCTCCACACTGCGGACAATAAATAATAGGTATAGGTGCCCCCCAATATCTCTGTCTGCTCACTCCCCAGTCTTTCAGGCGATAATTTATCGTTTTATAGCCCATCCCTTTTGATTCCAGATACTCAATTATTGAGTCCAAGGCTTCCATATTTGGCATCCCATTAAATGGACCAGAGTTTACCAAAACCCCTTCATCAACATATGCCTCGGTCATTCCCTCTTCGCTTAAATCTGTATCCTTCGGTTTGATAACAACCCTGAGAGATAAATTATACTTCTTGGCAAATTCAAAGTCTCTCTGGTCATGGGTAGGAACCGCCATAATCGCACCTGTTCCATACTCATAGAGGACAAAATTAGCTACATAGATTGGTATCTCTTCTCCCGTTGCAGGATTCAAGCAATACCTTCCGGTAAATATTCCCTCTTTGGACGTAAAATCAGCTGTCCTCATAAATGTGTCTACCTTGAGGGTTTTTTCAATAAATTTTTTTACCTCTTTTTCTTGAGGCATGCCTTTTGTTAATTCCTTAATAAGCGGATATTCTGGTGCAAAACAAAGGAAAGTTGCACCAAAAATCGTATCCTGTCTCGTTGTAAAGACCTCAATAACATGATCAGAATCAACTACAGGAAATCTTAAAATAGCTCCATGACTCTCCCCTATCCAGTTTTTCTGCATGGTAAGAACCTTCTCTGGCCAGCCTGGAAGCTTATTACAATAATCAAGCAATTCTTTTGTATAGTCTGTAATTTTAAAAAACCAGCTATCCATTTCCTTTAAAGTAACCTCCTGATCAGGATGCCTCCAGCAGCATCCATCTACAACCTGTTCGTTTGCGAGCACTGTCTGACAGAGGTCACACCAGTTAACATAGGTCTTCTTTTTATACGCCAGGCCTTTTTTAAACATCTCCACAAAAACAAGCTGCTCCCAGCGATAATATTCAGGCCGGCAGGTGGCCAGTTCTCTGTTCCAATCATAGCTAAATCCCATTCTCTGGAGCTGGCCTCTCATGTAGTCTATGTTATCGTATGT
The DNA here is from genome assembly GCA_030669265.1 of Desulfobacteraceae bacterium. Lineage (GTDB taxonomy): Bacteria > Desulfobacterota > DSM-4660 > Desulfatiglandales > B25-G16 > B33-G16. The sequence continues at coordinate 7,728 of DAOVDY010000002.1, forward strand.
CCACTTAGCTGGATGTGTATTATTTTCAATAGCAGCATTCTCGGCTGGCATGCCAAAGGCATCCCAGCCCATTGGATGAAGCACATTAAATCCCCTCATCCGCTTATATCGTGCAACGACATCTCCTATCGCATAATTTCTGACATGCCCCATATGTATCTTGCCAGAGGGATATGGATACATTTCAAGCAAATAATACTTTTTCTTTCCTTTATCTTCAGTGACCTTAAAATAATCGTTCTTTTTCCAGAATGACTGCCACTTACCCTCTATTTTCTGAGGATCATACTTTTTCATTTACTTTGCCTCTATACTGTTATCAATTGCTATAGAATAATCCGATGCAGGCAGATCGAGAAATGTTCTTACCTCCTGCTCCAAAGATTGCAAGTCAGGAAAAATCTTTTTATCAATGGTAAAAATAACCTTTAATGAAACATTGACTTCATCCCTTTTATGTATACCGTAGCAGTCAACCAAATTACGTATAGTCAATTTTGTCAATTCTATGTAATCTGCTTTTATCCCTTTAATCCAGGGGACCATGATCCCAAATTCATATAATGCAAGCCTCTCAAGTGTCGATGATATTTTTTTGATAGCCGAGGATAAAACATCGAATGAATAATTTTTAGGTGAACCCAAGCCAACAAACAGCAATTTTTCGGCCTTAATCCTTTCTTGAGAAGCAATCAGTATAAGTTCATCTCGTTTTCCAGTGAGAAAATTTGTATCTACTAACTGGGTTAAAGTACCGGTTAACTTTTCATCGAGCCTGGAAAGGTATCCTGTAAGGAGTGATGCATCGTTAAAGAGGAAGGCAACCACGGCCTGACACCATAGTTGATCTAAAAATCTGTGAGTTAACCTTAAATCCAATTTCATATTTAAGTTGCATAAATTTAGGAATTTAGGGATTTAGGGATTTAGGAATTACTTAATCAGCAATTGTTACCCTGTGCTTTCTTATTTTATTTCACCGGGGGCCGAATTCTGGCTTTCTCGGATTAGAGAAGTATAAATCTTATCCAATATGCCGTTAATAAAGGCACCTGATTCCTCGGTTCCAAATTTTTTTCCTAAATCTACCGCCTCATTAATAGAAACCTTTGGTGGTATATCATCCCTGTATAAGAGCTCATATACAGCTAATCGTAAAATAGAGTGGTCAACTCTTGCTATCCTTTCCAAGCGCCAGTTTTGAGAAGCCTTGGATATCAAATTATCGAGCTCTTTGATATGAACGCAAACCCCCAGGGCAAGCTCCTTTGAAAAGATCTCAATATCTTTAGATATACCAAAGTTATTGCAGATTAAATCAAAGGCTACAGCAGGATCATCTTTTTTTGAAAACTCAAGATGAAAAAGAACCTTTATTGCCAGCTCCCTCGAGCGCCTTCTCTTTCCCATGTTCTAAATTTAGGGCTTTGCCCCAATGGAGTACTGGAGCAATGGATAACTGGAGTGATGGATAACCTAATCAAGAGCCTTAAACAGATTGACCATCTCCATAGCCGAGACAGCAGCATCCCAACCCTTATTTCCGCTCTTTGCGCCAGCCCTCTCAATAGCCTGTTCTAAGGTATCACTGGTTATCATTCCAAATGAAACCGGAATCTTACTTTCAAGGGCAATCGTAGCTATTCCTCTTGCTACCTGTGAGCTGATGTATTCAAAGTGTGGAGTAGCACCCCTGATTACAGCACCCAGACATATCAAACATTCAAATTTACCACTCAAGGACAATTTTTTTGCCATAGAAGGGATTTCAAAGGCACCAGGCACCTTAACAATAGTTATCTGGTCATCAGATGCCCCATGCCTTTTTAGGGCATCTAAGGCCCCATCCAGTAATCGTTGACATATAAAATCATTAAAACGACTTACAACGATTGCACATGTAATTCCCTTGGCAGAAATTTCTCCTTCAATAAATTTAGGCATTGGAACCCCCTTTGACTTTGTTAGGTTTGTCGTTTTGTTTCATTGATACATCGTTAATCAACTATTGATACTCATTATATGACCCAATTTTTCACATTTGGTTAAAAGATAGCGCACATTTTCAGGTCTTGGAGGAATTTCAATAGGGACCCTTCCTGTTACTGTTAGGCCATACCCTTCCAGACCAACTATCTTCTTAGGGTTGTTTGTCATTATCCTCATCCTTCTTACACCTAAGGCTACAAGAATCTGGGCGCCAACCCCATAATCTCTCAAGTCAGGCTTAAAGCCAAGCTTTTGATTTGCCTCTACTGTATCAAAACCCTTATCCTGTAATGCATAGGCCTTAAGCTTATTTGCAAAACCTATTCCCCGACCTTCCTGCCTCAAATAGACAACAACACCGAGTCCCTCCTGATCGATCATCTTTAATGACTTTTGCAACTGATCTCCACAGTCACATCGATATGAACCAAAGACATCCCCTGTCAAACATTCAGAATGAACCCTCACCAGAATATCTTTGTTAGGCTCAATTTCGCCTTTTACTAAGGCCAGGTGCTCACTGTTATCGAGCTCATTTATAAATGCTGTTGCCTTGAATTCACCAGATGGGGTTGGCAAAATTGTTTCTGCCTCTTTATGTACAAAGGATTCATTCCTCATCCGATAGGCGATAATATCAGCAACAGTAACTATTCTGAGATCATGCTTTTTAGCAAATTGATCAATATCTGGCCTTCTCGCCATAGTGCCATCTTCATTCATTATCTCGCAGATAACCCCTGCCGGTTTTAGACCGGCAAGTCTGGCTAGATCCACAGAGCCTTCGGTCTGCCCGGTTCTGAAAAGTACTCCTCCTCTCCTTGACCTTAGGGGAAACAGGTGCCCTGGCTGAACTAGATCATCTGGTTTCGCATCGTCGGCTACAGCTGTAAGGATAGTATGTGCCCTATCAGCAGCTGATATTCCAGTCGTTACCCCATTTTTTGCCTCTATAGAAACAGTAAAGGCAGTCTGAAAACGAGATTGATTATCTTGAACCATTAGGGGGAGTTTTAACCTTTCAACTATATCTGGATGAAGGGATAGACAAATCAGTCCTCTCGCATATTTAGCCATAAAGTTAATAGCCTCTGGGGTGACCTTCTCAGCTGCCATGGTTAAATCACCCTCATTTTCCCTGTCCTCATCATCAACAAGGATAATCATCTTTCCTTGTCTTAAATCTTCAAGTGCACCCTTTATATTAGAAATTCCCATTGCTTTCTCCAAAACCATATCTGATCAACATATCCCTATCGATCCTTGATGGTTTTTCTTTAGATATGGCTGTTCTATCATTTAAAAAAAATTTCTCTATATACTTGGAAATCAGATCTATCTCTATGTTTAACCTGTCGCCGACCTCTTTTTTAAAAAGTGTAGTGTTCTTAGCAGTTTGAGGTATAATAGTTACATCAAAGGAGGTTTTCATACATCTGTTGATGGTTAAACTTATTCCATCTACAGCAATGGACCCCTTGTCTATCAAATACCTGCTTAAGGACTGATCAAGACATATTTGAATAATCCATGATCTTTGAAACCTTTCAATCTTTTCAATTATCCCTGTGCCATCAACATGACCGCTCACAATATGTCCACCTAACCGGTCAGACAATCTTAGTGCCCTTTCAAGGTTTATCATCTCACCCTGTTTCAATTTTCCTAACGTGCTACTGTTAAGGGTCTCAGCTGAAATATCCAGAGTAAAAAGCTCTCCGTTTATCTCCGTAATGGTCAAACAGACACCATCAACCGCAATACTTTCCCCTGGATGGCAATCAGAAAAAAAAGCAGGTACTCTTAGGATACAGACAGCCTCTGCACCTAACCTTCGTATGCTTTTTACCTCTCCAATTCCCTCAATAATACCGGTAAACATGATCGCTTCGCTTCATTTTAAAATTTTCAATTTTCAATTTTGAATTCGACATTCGCAGAATGTCGCCTTGGGTATGCCTCAATCATAATATCATCATCAAATCTTCTGACCATTAAAACCTTTAGTGGTAAACAATTTTTTATACTATCACATCCAGGTCCTCTCGCAAATGGTACGCCATTATCACCACCTAATATTTTAGGGGCAAGGAATATATAATACTTATCAACAAGTTCCTCCCTGATCATGGAACCAAATAGTGTTGCCCCACCCTCTACTAAAACAGAGCTTATTGACATTTTGGCTAATTCATCCAGTAAATTGGCGAGATCAATCCGCCCATTTCTTATCTGGCAGTTAACAACCCGAGCTCCCAGGTCTTCTATCTTTTTTTTCTTTGCACTGTCTACATTACTACCTACAGCTATGATGGTCAAGCCTGATTTAGGTGAATTAAACACCCTACTGTGTAAAGGAATCCTTAAATTTGTATCTACTATTACCCGAAAAGGATCTGAGGTTGATTTTCCTATCAGATAAGGTGTCAGAAAAGGATTATCCACTATAACAGTTTCTACCCCAACCAGAATAGCATCCACTTGTTTTCTTAATGAATGAACAAACTTTCTTGATTTTTCACCTGTGATCCACTTTGAATTACCTGTTTGTGTAGCGATCCACCCATCAAGAGTAAGGGCCCCCTTCAAAATCACAAAGGGTTTGTCTTTTGTTATATATTTTATATAAACCTCATTTAACCTTTTGGATTCTTCCTCTAACACGTTACATTTCAACTTCACCCCATGAGAGGAAAGGAATTCACACCCACCTCCAGTAACATGTGTATTAGGATCAACCATGCCCACAACAACTTTCTTAACGCTGCTTTTCAATATAGTCTTTGTGCATGGTGGGGTTCTACCATAATGGTTACAAGGCTCTAGGTTAACATAGAGGGTGGCTCCTTTTGCGCTTTTACCAGCCTTAGATAGAGCCTCTATTTCAGCGTGTGGGGCCCTTGCCTTTTTATGATATCCAGAGCCAACAATCTGTCTATCCTTAACAACAAGTGCCCCTACTAAGGGATTTGGAGATGTGGAGCCCAGGCCCTTTTTTGCCAGCTGGAGCGTCTTTTTCATAAATCCTTCATCAATATCCATTGTCGCGAAAAATTATAAGTGTCTAAAGTTTGATTTTCTCGTAAAAAGTCCTTTTATTCGCTCATGATGCCCATTTTGGGATTCATTAAATGCTTCGCTAAATTCCAAAAACTCGGCCTAAAGGCCTCAAACAGTTTGGAATTTTTAACGCTCAGCATTTTATAAATCTTTTTCCAAAAGTGGCCAAAATCGCTTGCAAAAGACTTTTTACGAGTTAGTCAAGTTTGAATGCTACAACAACAACAGAGTTTGAAGGGGTGTGGAATGTGGGATAATCTTAAGCAAAAATCGCATACAGAAAACCATAGTTCGCAATTTTCTCTTGGCGTTTGTCGATGCTATTTATCCTCTCCGCTTCTTTCATCAAGCAAGTCTTTCAATTCAGTCATGAATTCATTTATATCCTTAAATTGCCGATAAACAGATGAAAACCTTACCTACGCAACATCATCCCAGCTTTTAAGTCTTTCAATCACCCTCTCGCCTATTTCAGAACTGTTTATTTCCCTGTTGCCACTTTCCTGAAATTGCTGGGCCAGAGAATCAACAAAATCATCAATCTTATTGATGCTTATTGGCCTCTTCTGGCAGGCCATTTGAATGCCCACTCTGATCTTTTCATTATTGAAAGGTTCCCTTCTTCCATCCTTTTTTACCACCATAGGTAAAACAGACTCAACCTTTTCATAGGTGGTAAAGCGCTTTTTGCAATTAAGGCATTCCCTCCTTCTCCTTATCATCCTCCCATCTTTACCGAGTCTGGAATCAATAACCTTATTGTTAATTTCTGCACAAAATGGACATTTCATATCGATAACCTCTCTACTTCTATATTTGCCTCAGACAGCATCTCGTCTGCCAGAGTATCTGGGTAACCGTCGAGAAAAAAGATTTTTTTTACCCCTGCATTAATAAGCATCTTTGTACAAATAATACATGGCTTGTGGGTAGAGTATAGGGTTGTTCCTTTAGTAATAACTCCATAATAGGCTGACTGTATAATTACATTCTGCTCAGCATGAAGACCTCTGCAGAGCTCATGTCTCTCCCCTGGCTTTACTGCAAGGTTCTCTCTCAGGCAGCCAGTTTCCTCGCAGTGCCGTATACCAGTCGGCGCGCCATTATACCCTGTAGCCAAAATCCTCTTATTTTTAACCAACACTGCTCCAACACTTCTTCTCAGGCATGTTGATCGTGTAGCTACCAGTTTTGCAATAGACATAAAATATTCTGGCCAGGAAGGTCTTAGCACTTAATCCCCCAAATCTTTTGAGTTCGTAAGTTTGTTGTCTTTTTCGGGTTTATTGAGTTCATAAAATTTTAACCCAACAACTCAATAAACACTAATAGAGGGGAAATTGACGGCAAAGAGAATGAACCGTTGATTTAACGTCTTTCAGTGCTCTTTTATCATAAGGTCTCTCTAGTACTCTTGTAATACATTCGGCAATCGTCTTCATTTCTCTTTCCTTCAT
>DAOVDY010000153.1 GCA_030669265.1 Desulfobacteraceae bacterium
TACACCATTTTTTGTTGGGTATAGACCTCAGTTCTACTTTCGGACAACAGATGTGACGGGTGTCGTTACCCTCCCAGAGGGAGTAGAGATGGTTATGCCTGGTGATAATGTCTCTTTGGAGGTAAACTTGATAAACTCCATAGCTATGGAAAAGGAACTCCGCTTTGCTATTCGGGAAGGCGGTAAGACAGTTGGTGCCGGAGTAATAAGTGATATAGTGGAATAGGGATATACATATGAGGGATATTATTACATTGGCTTGTGCAGTATGTAAGCGGAGAAATTACACTACAACAAAAAACAAAAGAAGGACTCCAGATAAATTGCAGTTCAAGAAGTACTGTCCGTTTTGCCGTACTCATACCCTTCATAAGGAAACAAAATAGAAATAATCTATACAGGCCAGTAGCTCTAACGGTTAGAGCACCGGACTCCAAATCCGGGTGATGGGGGTTCGAATCCCTCCTGGCCTGCCATTTTGGAATAATTTCGTTATTAATTGATGGGTAATTTTAATGTAACGTTGGTTTTTTAACAATATTTCATTGATTATGAAAAAAAAGAAGGCGCATAAAAAAAGAAAAGCTAGTAAAAAAACAAATGTAATGCCAGAGACCAGCAATTCTACACAGAGAAAAGCAGGTGGGCACATTGTTCCAGAAAAAGAAAATCTTCAACCAGCGCCGTTAAAAAAAGATGTGTATAAGAAAGCAGATAATAGTGCATTTGTACTTAAAAGGTATTTTATAGTTGCTCGACAGTTTTTGTTTGATGCCAAAGTGGAACTTAAAAAGGTAACATGGCCTACAAAAAAGGAGCTTTTATCCACCACAGTAGTAGTTATAGTATTAGTTATCTTAATTGCCCTTTTTTTAGGCATTGTAGATTTAGGTTTAGTGAAGATTATAAAGAATGTAGTTAAATAAGTGTTGTAAAACTCAGGTATTGGTGTGGAGCTAAACTGGTATATTGTTCATACATATTCTGGATTTGAAAGCAGGGTAAAGTTAGCCTTACAAGAGAAGATCAAGTCCTTAGGGAAGGAGGAGTTTTTTGGTCAGATAATAGTGCCTACTGAGCAGGTTGTCGAATTAGTCAAAGGAAAGAAAAAAACATCTTCTCGAAAATTCTATCCCGGCTACATTATGGTTCAGATGGCATTGACTGATGAAACGTGGCACATAGTACAAGATACAGACAAGGTAACAGGATTTTTAGGTGGAAAGATGAAACCTGTTCCAATTTCTGAAGAGGAGGCACAAAGAATTCTCACTAGAATGGAGGATGGGCGGGAAAGGCCAAAACCAAAATTCCTTTTTGAAGAAGGTGACGAAGTGAGGGTGATTGATGGTCCATTTAATAATTTCAATGGAATGGTGGAGGAAGTAAAGCCAGATAAGGCTAAGTTAAAAGTTTTAATAAGTATTTTTGGGCGATCAACACCAGTTGAGCTTGATTTTGTTCAGGTTACAAAAATATAGAAGGAAAAATATATGGCAAAAAAGGCTATTGCAACAATCAAATTGCAGGTAAAGGCTGGACAAGCCAACCCTTCGCCACCAGTAGGGCCTGCATTGGGGCAACATGGTGTGAATATAATGGAGTTTTGTAAAACTTTTAACACACGGACACAAAATCAGGAGGGTATGATTATTCCTGTAGTTATAACGGTATACACAGATAAATCTTTTTCATTTATCACGAAAACTCCACCTTCTTCTGTCCTTTTAAAGCAGGCCGCAAATATCGCAAAGGGTTCCTCTGATCCAAGGAGAGAGAAAGTGGGAACTGTAACCAGGAACCAGGTAGAGGAGATAGCTAAATTAAAATTTAATGATCTGAGCGCTGTTGATTTACAAGGGGCATTAAAGATCATTGAGGGTACCGCCCGAAGTATGGGAATCACTGTTGAGAATGGAGAAAGTAATTAAATTTAGGAAGATAAAATGCCCAAGAGAGGAAAAAAATATATCGAGGTCAATAAAAAAGTAGATAGGTTGAAAAAATATACCTTTAAAGAGGCTATTGAATTAGCAATAGATAGTTCATATGTGAAATTTGATGCCTCGGTAGACATATCTGTCCGATTAGGTGTCGATCCACGCCATGCCGATCAGATGGTAAGAGGTACGGTTTCTCTTCCTCATGGCATAGGAAAGTCAACGAGGGTGGTCGTTTTTGCTAAGGGAGAAAAGGAAAAAGAGGCAACAGAAGCTGGTGCTGATTTTGTTGGGGCTGAGGATCTCTCAGAGAAGATCCAAAACGGTTGGCTTGAATTTGATAAGGCTGTTGCTACTCCAGACATGATGGGCATAGCAGGTAAATTAGGTCGTATTTTAGGTCCAAGAGGTATGATGCCCAATGCAAAACTCGGTACCGTAACCTTTGATGTAGCCAAGGCCGTCACAGAACTAAAGGCAGGAAAAATTGAGTTTAAGGTGGATAAAACAGGAATAATACATGCCTCAATAGGGAGGGTATCTTTCGGGACTGATAAGCTCGTGCAGAATACTGCCTTTTTTCTTGATACTATCCTACGGTTAAAACCACCATCCAGCAAGGGAACTTATCTGAAAAGCATAACTATATCAACGAGTATGGGGCCAGGTATTAAATTAGATACAACTAACATTCGAGATCTTCTCAGGTAACAGCGAGTTAGAAAATTCAATGTTATACCCCAAAAATTTTTTCTCCTACGATGAATCCAATGAGTAAAGGAGAGAGGAGGTAATGTAATCTTTGGAAAGAAATGAAAAGAAAAAAATTGTAGCCGACTTATATCAAAGGCTTGGAAAGGCCTACGGAACCTTTCTGGTTGATTACCAGGGGTTAAACGTTGATGAGCTTACAAAACTGAGACATAAGTTAAGAGAAGAAGATATTGAATTTCAAGTTGTAAAGAATAGACTGTTGTTAATCGCATCTCAAGACACAGAGGCAGATGTTTTAAAAGATTATTTATCTGGACCATGTGCTTTAGCCATAACGTATGATGATGTAGTGACACCTGCCAAGGTTTTAACAAAATTTATGCAAGAGTATAAAGCATTAGAGATAAAGATTGGTCAAATAAATGGTAAAGTTATTGAATTGTCTGCCATTAAAAGATTGGCCCAGCTTCCTTCAAGAGAAGTTCTCCTTTCAAAGCTTCTTTTTTCTCTTTCTGGCGTACACACTTCTTTTGTTCGATTATTATCTGAGATGCCTCGAAGATTAGTTAATGTTTTAGAAGCCCTAAAAAGACAAAAGGTATAAAGACTAAATAGATTGATTTGATTTGTTTCAAAATTGATCTATTTGGTGAAACAAGCGAGATAATTTTAACAAAGAGGAGATTAGGTAGATATGGCAACCAAGATAAGCAAAGATGATGTAATTGACTTTATTTCCAATATGACGGTCTTAGAACTGTCCGAATTAGTAGAAGAGTTGGAGAAGAAATTTGGTGTTTCAGCTGCTGCCCCGATAGCAGTATCAGCTGCTACTGCCCTTGAAAAAGATGAAAAGGTAGAGGAAGCAGAAAAAACAGAGTTTGATGTTGTGTTAACAGGAGTAGGTGATAAAAAGATTCAGGTGATTAAGGTTGTTCGGTCTGTCACAAATTTAGGATTAAAAGAGGCCAAGGAGTTGGTTGATGGAGCTCCCAATAAAGTAAAAGAGGGTGTTTCAAAAGAAGATGCGGAAAACATAAAGAAACAGCTTGAAGAAGCTGGGGCTATCGTAGATATAAAATAGACGTTAACCATGACAATATTCTTTTGTTATGGCTATTTCATTTTTGATATCCAGCTATAAAGTAATATTTATCCTGTTAGAAAGAGAGCTTGGCC
>DAOVDY010000071.1 GCA_030669265.1 Desulfobacteraceae bacterium
ATCTTATTGTATTCTTAAAACTAAATAAGAGGGGGAAAAATGAAAAGATTTTTATCTGCCCAATCTAATGCATTAAGAAGCAGAAATGATAGTCGGCATTGATCATATTGGGATTCTGGTTGATAGCATCGATAAATCTATTGCAATGTATGTCAATATTTTTGGATATACACTGGACAAGACTGTTAAGATGGAATCTGTCGGGCTGACAATAGCTTTTTTGCATCTGGGTCACACAAATATTGAGCTGGTAGCCTATGCCGGAGATGCTTCTCGGACAGCATTCTCCCGAAATGTTATGGGAGAACAGACAGGATATAATCATATCTGTTATGCTGTTGATGATCTAGTGCAGACACTCTCCGATCTTGAAAAGGAGGGCATAAGGCCACTAAAGGGTTTCCCAATGCATGGGGGACATGGACAGATTGCATTTTTGAACCCAAAGGATACTGGCGATGCCTTGGTTGAATTGTGTGAGCCTTCGCACTGAATACCTAATAGCTTTGTAATGAAATTTTTTTATAACTTTGAATTACTATGCCTTAACGGCATTTAAGATAATTTTCCAAGATCAGGGATATTAATGCCATGAAAGACAGAAAGCTATGGAATCCGAGAGTTGAATTGATGTCAGAGGACGAGATGAAGTCGCTCCAACTGAAACGGCTTAAAAAACAGGTAGCCTATAATTATCACCATTCGGAGTTTTACAGAAAAAAGTTTGACTCCGCCCGCATCAAGCCATCAGATATTCAGTCTTTTGAGGATTTTCATCAAGTGCCCTTAATGACTAAGGGAGAGCACCGTCAAGCCCAAGAGGAATCTTTAGAGCGTTTTGGAAATCCATACGGACTGTTGGCCTGTGCACCAAGAGAAAAAATTGTACGGATTAATTCTACCTCTGGAACGACTGGAATGCCGACACTTTACACATTGACAAAACACGATATCGCAATCGTTAACGAGATGCACGCACGAAAATATTGGAGGGCAGGCATCCGCCCGGGCGATGTTATGCTCCAGGCTTTGTCACTTAGTATGTTTACCGGGGGGCTCCCGCTTTCAGAAGGGATACAGCACATGGGAGCATGTGTGGTTCCGGTCGGAATTGAGGGGGGGACACGCCGAGTTTTCGATTTCATCCATCTTACTTCTCCTGTTGCGATCATTGCTACCCCCTCCTTTGGAGAATATATGATCGAACAAGCACCAAAGATTATAGGTCGACCTGCGTCAGAATTGGGGCTCCGGTGGTTTTTTTGTGCTGCTGAACCTGGTGGTGGAGATCCAGAGGTGAGAAAGAAATTGAGTGATGGGTTTGGGGGAGCCATGATATTTGACCATACAGGTGGAGGCCATGCCTTTCATGGCATCTCTTGCAGCCAGCCAGCAGAAGAGCACAAAGGAATGCACTTTGTTTCCGAAGATCACTGTTTGCTGGAACTGATTGATCCCAAAACTAAAGAGCCAGTAAAAATAGAAGATGGTGCAAGTGGAGAAATGGTATTCACATTCCTTGATTGGGAGGGAGGGCCGTTTATGAGATATGCGCTTGGTGATATTTTAGAGATATGGACAAAGTCATGCGCCTGCGGTATGCCAGGCAAACGCTTCAAAATTGTCGGCCGGGCTGATGATATGCTTATTATAAAGGGAGTAAATGTTTATCCTGGGGCCATTAAGAATGCAGTTGAGCACTTTTTCCCGAATGTCACAGGTGCATTGAGGATAATACTTGACAAACCAGGGCCATCAGTCACCCCTCCGCTAAAAATTCGTCTGGAATATGGAGAGGGTCTGGATAGGGCAAAAATAAGGGCTTTAGAGTCCGATATGGTTAAATATTTCAAGGAGAATCTTCGCATTAACCCAAAGTTCATCTGGGTTGAACCAGGGAGCATTCCGCGGGAGACAAAAAAGGCCAAACTGGTTGAGGTTAAATAATTGAATTCAGTTTTTCCCTTGTATCTTTATACTAACAAATATTTCTGGATCTTGCCTGTTGCTGTTCTGGGAAGTTTATCAACAAATTCAATATATTTTGGTATTTTGAACTTACCAATTTTACCATGTAAAAACTCCATAACCTCTGGGGCACTCATCCCTGTGTTATCTTGTAAAATTATCGAGGCCTTGCCCACTTCGCCCCATTTTTCATCAGGGACTCCATAAACAGCAACATCCAGTATTTGGGGGTTTGTTAAAAGAAGCTTTTCAACCTCTGCTGGATAGACGTTTTCTCCCCCACTGATAAACATATCCCTTTGACGATCCACAATATATATAAAGCCCTCATCATCCATTGTTGCTAAGTCTCCTGTGTAAAACCAGCCATTGCTCATCACCTCTCTGGTAACTTCAGGTTTATTCCAATAGCCTGACATCAGGATTGGTCCTTTGACCATAATTTCGCCAATCTCTCCAGGATTCACTTGTTGCATATCATGATTCAATATCTTTACCTCTCCATGAAGCACAGGTTTCCCTACAGAGCCAATTTTCCTAACCGCATCACTGGTTGATAACCAGGTAACTATAGATGTTTCCGTCATTCCAAATATCTGACTTAGAGGAATGCCTATATTATGATATTCCTTTAGCATAGTGGTTGAAATCCGCTCACCACCTGTATAACATGACTTCAATAATCTCAATTTATATCGACTTAAATCACATTCCTTGAGCATGAAATTTAAAAAAGTAGCTGAGGTTTCAATAATGGTAACGTTGTATTTCTCAATAGTCTCTAAGTATTCCTGGGGGCTAAAGCGTCTTTTATATATTACTGTCGCTCCTTTATAAAGGGCAGGTGTGGAATCAACTAGAAGTCCACCTGAGTGAAAAAGAGGTCGAGAAACCAAGAAGATGTCAAGGGGGGTTAATCCATAAAATATATTAGCATTTAGGGTATTAAAAAAGGTCTTTCTGTAAGAAAGGACAGCTCCTTTAGGAAAACCGGTTGTGCCAGATGTATACAAAATAATATGGGGATCTTCTGAATCTGGTTCCTTAAAGCCGGTGGGTTCAGTTGAAGGATAGGTCTGTATTTTCTGGTAGTTTTCTGCCCAGGGGAATTCCTCTTTTCCTAAAGAGATATAGTTTTTAAGCTGTTGAACGTTATTCCTAAGGTAAAGGGCAGTATCTAAAAAGTCTTTAGCAAAGAAAAGAGAGGTTGCCCCACAATCATTTAAGATATGGCTGAGTTCAGGGGGAGCCATTCGCCAGTTCAGAGGGACTAATATGGCCCCTACCTTAGCCAAGGCAAAATAGATCTCTATATATTCATGGCAATTATATAAAAGGACTCCAACCCTATCCCCCTTATGTATCCCTTTTTGGAGGAAAAAGTTGGCTACCTGGTTGGATCTTTGATTAAGCTCCCTATAGGTGAATTCATGGCCATCATCAATGATGGCTACCTTTTGTGGCGAGAGCTGGCTCCATTTCCTTATCCAATCACCGATATTCATATTTTTCTGTTTACTATCCAGCCACTAAGCCACGAAGGCACCAAAATTAGACAATTTGCAATTTAAATTGATAATTTATAATTTTATTATTTATGATTTAATACCCTTTGTGTCTTGATGACTTAGTGGCTGAATAGTTACTTTTGTTAAAAGATACTGGGCTCCACAAATTCACCAAATGATTTTCGGAAGATACCAGTCATCTCCCCAACTGTGGCATATGCCTTACAGCAATCTACGAGATATGGCATAATATTTACTTTATCCTTAGTCGCCTTCTCTAATGCCTTAAGCGTTCGGGTAACATCCTTGTTGTTTCTTGTTTTTCTCAATTCTTTAAGGCTTTTTATCTGCTCTATTGCTGATTCATCACTGTATTCATGAAGCTCTACCTTTCCCTCTTCTCCTCCAGTATATTTGTTAACACCTATCTTTATTAACTCTGCGTTCTGAACACCTTTTTCAAATTCATAGGCCTGCCTGGCCACTTCTTTCTGGATATATCCTGATGAAACTGCCTTAACCATTCCCCCCATTTTATCTATCTTGGCCATCTCCTCAACAATCTTTTTCTCCATCTGTTTGGTAAGGGTCTCGATGAAATATGAACCTGCTAAGGGATCGACCGTATCCCTGAGGCCTACCTCATCCATTAGGAGTTGTAGTGTTCTCAAAGAGATCAGGGCAGAATGAGGGGTAGGAATGGTATAGGCCTCGTCATAAGAGCACAGGGCCATAGTCTGAGCACCACTTAAGGCAGCAGCTAAGGCATAATAGGCGCTTCTGACAATGTTATTTTCAGGCTCTTCCTTTGTGAGGCCTCCTCCCCCTCCACCAAACATACCCCGTAAAAACATCGACTTGTCGTTTTTTGCCCCATACCTTTCTTTGATATTCTTCGCCCAGAGCTTTCTCGCTGCCCTGAATTTTGCTACCTGTTCCCATAGGTTTCCGAATACATCAAGATTAAAGGAGAACCTGGATACAAAGTCATCAATATCATATCCTCTCTCTAAAACATTATCTATATATGCATTTGCAATCTGTATAGCGTATGCAATTTCTTGCACTGGGGTAGCTCCCGCCTCCCTGATATGATAGCCGCAAACACTGACGGGATTGGCCCTTGGCATCTCCTTTACGGTATATTCAATGACATCACCAATCAGGCGAACAGCTGGCTCCACCGGAAAGATCCATGCCCCCCTGCCGACTATCTCCTTTAATATGTCATTCTGTGGGGTGGCGCTTATTTGTTGTTTAGAAAATCCATACCCTTCTGCTACAGCCTGATACATTGCAACCATGATCGAGGCAACTGCATTTATTGTGAGGCCAGAACCAATTTTGTCCAAGGCAATGTCCTTAAAGGCAATTTCAAAATCCTTTAGAGAATCCACTGCCATCCCTACCCGGCCTACCTCTCCCTCTGCCATAGGGTCATCAGAGTCGTAACCCATCTGGGTAGGGAGATCGAATGCCACATTTAACCCGGTCTGACCTTGAGATATTAGAAGTTTCCAACGCTCGTTCGTCTCTTTCGGGGTACCAAAGCCTGAGTATTGGCGTGTGGTCCATTCCCGACTTCTGAATCCCAATTTATGTATTCCCCTTGTAAAGGGATACTCTCCGGAATTACCAAGATCTTTTTTATAGTCAAATTCAATCTGCTTAAGATCATCCTCAGTGTAAAGAGGTTTTATATGGATTCCAGATTGAAGTATTACATCATTAATCCTGTCTTTTTCATCTTTTATATACCTGGCTACTCCCATGGATTCCCCCTATTTTTACGTGTCTACATAACCAAGATCTTAAAATTTATGTCATGTTTTTAATGCCACTAAGGTACAAAATATAATTGAAATCGTAGAACGGTTGCGGCTACGCAGCTCGAATCGGTTAACGGCTAATCCCGACATCTCGGGAAAACCAGCAGCGCAACC
>DAOVDY010000136.1 GCA_030669265.1 Desulfobacteraceae bacterium
ATGATAAATGAGGCCATTTATGCCCTGTTTGAGGGCGTGGGTACCGTAAAGGCCATTGACGATGTCATGACCTTAGGAATGAATCATCCAATGGGGCCCTTAGCCCTCGCTGACCTTATTGGGTTAGATACGTGTCTGGCAGTACTGGAGGTTCTTTACAAAGGTCTTGGTGATTCGAAATATCGGCCATGCCCGCTCCTTAAAAAGTATGTAGATGCTGGTTGGTTAGGGAGAAAAACAGGTAAGGGATTCTATGATTATAGCAGTTGAAAACCAGATGTGGAGAGATATTGGGTAAACTAATTTCTTAACCGTTCACGGGTTCAGAGGTTCAGGGTTCACTGAAAACCCGCCTGCCATCCGTCGGGCAGGTCAAGTAGTTGCAGGCATATAAGCAAGCCCAACAAAAGACCTGTCTGCGTGCGACGCACAGACAGGAAGATAACCCTGAACGGTGAACCCTGAACCTGTGAACGCATACCTAATTTCTTTAAGAATTGAATTCTAATAAACAGAAGAGGTTAAAAGATGTTTGAGGCGGAGGTCAACCCCGAAGATATTACGAGTGCAGAATTTGTTGTAGCAATTCCATCCTATAATGAAGCGGATTCAATTGCTTTCCCTGTGCAACAGGCAGACAGAGGGATAGAGTCATTTTTTGGAAACAGGAAATCGGTCATTATTAATTGTGATAATGACTCTGATGACGGAACCAAGGAAATTTTTCTGGGAATTAGAACCAATACACCAAAAATATACATATCAACAGAACCTGGTATGAAAGGGAAGGGGAGGAATTTTAAGAACCTCTTTCAAAAGATTGTTGATCTTGAGGCCAAAGCGGTGGTGGTGGTTGATGCTGATTTAAAGAGCATAACGCCGAAATGGATAAAACATTTAGGAGAACCTCTCTTTCAGGATTTTGGTTACGTTGCACCCCTGTATGTGAGACATAAATATGATGGTACCATAACAAACTCCATTGCTTACCCTCTGACCCGGTCCCTTTATGGCAGAAGGGTCAGACAGCCTATAGGTGGAGATTTTGGCTTCCAGGGCGAATTGGCCCAGGTCTATCTTGAAAGTGATACCTGGTCGGAGGCTGTAGCTAATTTCGGCATTGATATCTGGATGACTACCCTTGCCATGAATGAAAATGTACCCATTTGCCAGGCGTTTATGGGCAGGCCCAAGATTCACCGCGCCAAAGATCCGGGCTCTGACCTCGGACCTATGTTTAGACAGGTGGTAGGTACAATCTTTGAGATGATGATAAAGTTTTGTCCCTTCTGGAGTCAGGTAAAGTGGAGCAAGCCAACTTCAATCTTTGGCTTTGGCCTTGGAGAGACCGAGATGCCACCGCCCGTTAAGGTCAATAAGGAAACCTTATTTCAGAAATTTCAGCACGGGTTTAAGAGCTGCGGTCATATCTTGGAAAATGTCCTTCAGAAGGAAACATTCAATAAATTACGAGAAGTAAAGAAGATGGATACAGACCGATTTGACTTTCCCACGAATCTCTGGATCAATGTGTTAATTGATTTTGCCGTTGGTTACCGGGATAAGGTGTGGAAGGAGGATGAACTTCTGGACTCCCTTATCCCTATTTACCTCGGCAAGACCCTTTCATACGTTAGAAAGACGGAGAGAATGTCTGTACGGGAGTCAGAGGAATTCATCGAGGAAGAGTGTGTCCAATTTGAGGCCTCCAAGAGTCTTCTCGTGCAAGTCTGGAATAAAGGAGCCTAGCATACGCGTTTGTTATTTAATCGTAACTATTCAGGTAGCCACAAAGGCACCAAGACACAAAGAATAACTATGAGTTTATCACCTTATCTGAAAAGCAAGAACACAATATTTCCCTCATAAAAAGGGTATTAAAAGAAAAATTTCTAATCTTGGTGGCTTTGTGGCTTAGTGGCTAAATAACATTTGATCAATATTCATTGTAAGGAGGTTACCTATGGCTAAGATCTTAGTTGTTGATGATGAAGAGCATATCAGGTTACTGTACTCTGAGGAGTTGAGCGAAGCTGGCTATGAGGTTATTACAGCTGCAGATGGACATAAGTTGATCGAAAGGATAGAAACAGAAAAACCCGATCTGGTTGTCTTGGATATCAAGATGGTCGACTATAATGGTCTCGATCTATTACAGGAGATTAGGAATAAGTTTTACGACATGCCGGTAATACTTTGCACTGCCTACGACACTTTCAAGGAAGATATTAAATCCATAGCTGCTGATTTCTATGTTATTAAATCTTTTGATCTAACCGAGCTCAAAAAGAAGATAGCAACAGCCTTAGAGACCCATATCCCTTCATCCTGAAGCCCTTCCTCAACTCTGCTCTGCCAGCATGAGGTAAATCCCGAGGAACAAAAAGAGAAGGTTCGCCATCCACGCACCTAAGATCGGGGGCAAGACCCCGGATATAGCTAATGAGCGCGACAGCCCAAATGTCAACAGATAAAGGAAACTAATACCGATACCAATAGTAATATTTAAAGGAATCCCCCCCTTCTTCTTTCTCAATGCAAGAGGAATCCCCACTAAGGTAAGCACCAGAGATATGAAGGGAAAGGCTATTTTGATGTTCAGGTCCACCTCGCCTCTGGTTGAATCATAACCCTCCTTTCTTATTTTTCTCGTATAATTTTTTAGTTCCCAAAAACTCATTTCTTCAGGTGCCTTCATGGTATGTTTGAAATTTTCGGGACCTTCGGGAAGGTTTATTGAACGATGCTTAAATCTCACCGATTTCCAGGATCCATCGGCCTCAATTGTTTGGATGAGACCATCAGCAAGGTTCCACTGGTCCTCATTCCATGTTGCCTTACCCGCATCGATTCTTTTGATTAGTGTAAAGTCTTTGTCAAAGAAAAATATTGTCAAACCTTCTATTATGTTCTTCCTGCTGTCAAATGTGCGGATCTGGTAAACGGAATCATCGCCCCGGTACCAGATGTGAGACAATTTATAGGCTCCTTTGCTGGCCCTTTTTTGAACCTGGATATCCCATATTCTATTGGCCTTCGGACTGGTAATGGGCACAATGGATTCAGAAATAAAAAACGAACCAACCCCAATAAGAATGGAAAGTCCTATGAGGGAATACGATAGATTGAATAAGTTTAATCCAGAACCCCTTAAGGCCAAAATTTCATTGTGTTTATTCATGAGGCCAAACATGAGCATAATGGAGACAAGAACTGATATGGGTATGATCTGCTGGACGATAAGAGGTATCTGATAGAAAAAATAGGAAAGGGCTATGCCTAAGGGCACACCCGCCTCAAAGAAGTTGTCTATTTTTCCAAAGAAGTCTATCACTAAATAGAGTACCAAAAAGGCAATCAGGGAAATAAAGAAGTAGGCAAAGAATTCCCTGTAAAGATATCTGGTAATTATTTTCATCTTTACTGTATCTTTCGGTACTGTCCGTGGTTCGTTGTCAGCATCCGACTCCGACGCTGCGCTTCTGAGTTATTCATGAAAGAGACTCTGATTTATCTTCCTTAATGTATTAGACAGGATTAACATGATTAACACGATTTTTGTTGTTCTTTTGTCCTTCCCGGACGGAAGGACAAAAACCCAATGCCGCCAAAGGCGGCAAATGAAATGGCCGGGGTCAAACCAGAGATGAGTATTATGACACACCATAGAAAAGCAGCAACTCAGATTTATCTCTCCCGCGTAGCGGGATTGTTCTTTCTCAGTTTCGTCCGGAAACTGAGAAAAGAAAAGAAAATCCTGCACATCCAGTAAATCCTGTCAGATAAGAAAAATCCATTGATAATTGAGTTTCTTAGGAGTGGTCGGTTGTATTTTTATTTTTTGTGATAAGGATCCACTAACAGCCACCTATCGTTTCTTTAGATCCAGGATGCTGGCTATTTTAGCCGCACTCGCCTCAATGAAGCGCTCGAGGTCCTTTCCCTGGAGCGGCTTTCCAGGCTCTGGTAGTTTATCGAGACCTGCTGGTTCAATACTAAGAGGGGTGTTCCCAAATTTTCTGTTTGGCTTGACCTCGAATTCGGACGGGAATCCATTCGAGAAATACATCTCCTGGAAGGAGGAAAACTTAAGGACGTGAGCTGTTGCATTAAGTACACCTAGTTCTGATTTGGAAACGAGGCCCTGGTTTACCGCCTTCATAAACCCGGCCATAGACTCTCCTCC
>DAOVDY010000069.1 GCA_030669265.1 Desulfobacteraceae bacterium
ATTGTTTACGGTTGAAAAAGGTTTAAAGTTCAGTGTTACCTTTCTTTCTTTGATCTTGTTGATAGGCTGGGAAGTCCTTAATGAAACCATAACTGCCAGCGTTGGTGAGTCAGGCATGATCATTAACATCATAAAACACTATGTTCATTATGCACGTTTTAGATTTTTGGTCAACCTTGAACTCCATAATCCCCCGATAAATCGGGGGAAACCCATGAACGGGTACTACTTTAGGAATAATGTGAGGTTCAGATGAATGCTGGTTTAGACAGGGCAAGGATCCTAATTGAGGCCTTGCCATATATACAAAAATTTAATAGCCAGACAATTGTCATCAAATATGGTGGTCATGCCATGGTTGATTCCAAACTAAAGGAGGGCTTTGCATTAGATATCGTCCTTATGAAATACGTTGGCCTTAATCCAGTTGTGATTCATGGAGGTGGCCCTCAAATAGAAAAAGTTTTAAGTGAAATGTCCATACAATCGAATTTCGTCAATGGCCACAGGGTTACCGATGAAAAAACGATGGATGTAGTCGAGATGGTTCTTTCTGGTAAGGTAAATAAAGGAATCGTTGCTACCATAAATCAACATGGTGGCCAGGCAATTGGTCTGTCAGGTAAAGACGGCCATCTTATTATTGCGAGAAAGCTTCGGTTTATGCCGAATTCTGATGAGACAATGGATAAACCTGATAAACCTCCAGAGATAATAGATATTGGTCTAGTGGGTGAGGTTGTCGCCGTTAATAGCCAAATAATAAAAAGCCTCATAGCCAACCAGTTTATTCCTGTGATTGCCCCTGTTGGAGTGGGCAAAGATAATGAGACATACAACATCAACGCCGATCTTGTGGCTGGTCATATTGCCTCATCTCTTGAAGCGAGAAAGCTCATCCTCTTAACTGATGTCGAGGGTGTTCTTGACGGAGATGGCAACCTTATTAGCAGTCTCACAGCAGGTGATGCAAAAAAAATGATAGCTCGTGGGATTATCAAGGAAGGAATGATACCAAAGCTCCAATGTTGCCTAGATGCACTTAAAGGTGGAGTAAAAAAGGTTCATATTATTGATGGCAGGAAGGAACATGCCCTACTTTTAGAGATATTTACAGATGAAGGAGTGGGAACAGAGATAGTTCTTAAGTCACAAGCACCTAAAACTTAAAGTGCCTGTAACATTTTAACTCACTTTAAACCCTGGCCCAGACCCACCTGCCAGATGGCGGGCAGGCCTGGTTTGCAATGCTTAGCTTATGCTGCCTAATCTCCAGAAATACTACAGCGATTGCAACATTTGCCAGGGAAGTCGCGCCAGGGCGGGCTTTAGATATAATCATGATTTCTAACACCATAGACAGAGCAGATACATTCATGTTCAACACATACAAGCGCTCTCCCATCACCCTGGTTAGGGGTGACGGATGCCGGGTATGGGATGAGAAAGGTAATGAATACATCGATTTTGTTGGTGGAATAGCTGTCTGTGCCCTTGGACATAGCTCACCCATAGTGAGCAAAGCCCTGTATGAACAGTCTACAACACTTGTACATGTTTCTAACCTATTTTATACACAGCCTCAGGCAGAACTTGCCCAGATTTTGGTAGAGAACTCCTTTGCAGACAGGGTGTTTTTCTGTAACAGTGGGGCCGAGGCTAACGAGGCAGCCATAAAATTAGCCAGACGTTATTCAAAAGAAAAATTTGGTCCTGAGAGATATGCTATCATAACCATGGAAAATTCATTCCATGGCCGGACAATGGCCACACTTTCAGCTACAGGCCAAGAAAAGATCAGAATAGGCTTTGACCCCTTCCTTGAAGATTTTAGATATGTACCCTTTAACGATCTGGATAATCTAACGGCTGCTATAGACAAATCTGTGTGTGCTGTAATGGTAGAACCAATACAGGGTGAAGGAGGCGTTGTTGTTCCTGACGGTGAGTACCTAAAAGGTGTCAAAGAAATCTGTAAAAAGCATGACCTCCTCTTAATGTTAGACGAAGTTCAAGTCGGTATGGGAAGAACGGGAAGTCTCTTTTCCTACCAACATTTTGGAATAATACCTGATATCATGACCCTCGCAAAGGCCTTAGGTAACGGTCTTCCTATCGGTGCTATGCTGGCAACAGAGGAATTAGCTAATGCCTTTGGCCCAGGGAGTCATGCGACAACATTCGGGGGAACACCCCTGATTACTGCTGGTGCCTTGGCTGTTGTAAAAAGCCTTTTGAATGATGGCTGGATCGAAAATGCCAGAACAATGGGAGATTACTTTAAAAATCAACTCACTTACCTTCAACAAAAGTATAGTATTATCAAAGAAATAAAAGGATTAGGACTTATACTTGGAGTACTGCTCGATAGAGATGGAACTGATATTGTCAATGCCTGCATGGAAAAAGGTTTTTTAATAAACTGTGTTCAAGGAAAAGTTCTCAGGTTTGTACCACCCTTAATCATAACAAAAGATGAGATTGATCTATTAATCAACTGCCTGGATGAGATATTTAAGGAAATAAAGATATGAAACAGGATTTTTTAGACCCTGATGAATATATCACATTTAAAGAAGACACGGTATATAACCAGAAAGATGCCAACGGATACATCAGGTTTAATGCTTGTGAATCGATAATCGCAAATCTCATGAGACAGGGAAATTGAAATGAGTGAAAAGCTTTGGGGAGGCCGCTTCACATCAGACACACATGAGATGGTGAATACCTTTAATTCCTCTCTACAGTTTGATAAAAGGCTGTGGAGAGAGGATATCCAGGGTAGTATAGCATACTGCAAAATGCTGGGAAAACAGGGTATAATCAGTGAGGATGAAGCCAAAAAGATTCTCTCTGCCTTGCAAGAGATCTATAGCGAGATAGAAAAAGGTGAATTTATCTTTGATGAGTCATCGGAAGATATTCATACCGTTATTGAAAAGGCCCTGATAAACAAGACCGGCACACTGGGTGAAATGATCCATACCGGAAGAAGTAGAAACGACCAGATAGCCCTTGATACAAGGTTATTCATAAAAAATTCAACAGGAAATATTCTACAACTGATAAGGGAATTTCAATTATCCTTGATCGAGCTCGCTGAAAAGAATCAGGATTTGATCATGCCGGGTTATACCCATCTTCAACGGGCGCAACCCGTGCTCTTAGCACACCATTTACTGGCCTACTACGAGATGACCAAGAGGGATACGCAGAGATATGAGGAGGCCTTGAAGAGAACAAATGTCCTTCCTCTGGGGAGCGCTGCACTGGCTGGGACTACCTTTACCATAGACAGGGAATTTCTGTCCAAGGAACTGAAACTGCAAAGGATAACGGCAAATAGCATGGATGCAGTATCAGACAGAGACTTTATATTGGAGTTTATCTTTATATCCGCCATTTTAATGATGCATCTTTCTCGTCTGTGTGAAGAACTGATTATCTGGTCAACTCAGGAATTTGACTTTATAGAAATCTCCGATTCCTTTGCTACTGGTAGTAGTATAATGCCCCAGAAAAAAAATCCCGATATACCTGAGCTGATCAGGGGAAAGACAGGGAGAATATATGGTCACTTGATATCACTACTCACAACCATGAAAGGCCTCCCTCTTACCTATAATAAGGACATGCAGGAAGATAAAGAGCCCCTTTTCGATACTGTTGACACCGTAGAAAAATCATTGAGCATTTTCTCGCTGCTCCTCAGAGAGATAGATTTCAAAAAAGAAAATCTCAAGAAGGCAACTGAAAGTGGATATCTTGTTGCAACAGACCTGGCCGATTATCTTGTGACCAAGGGCATGACATTCAGAAAGGCTCATCACATTGTAGGTGATATGATCCTCTCAGCTCAAAAGAAAAACAAGGAACTGCATCAACTTGACTTACATGAAATGAAACATTTTAGCACTCTTATTAAAAATGATGTCTACGGATGGCTCGATCCCGCATCATGTATCGAGCGCAGAAATATTAAGGGAGGGACTGGGCCTAAAGAAGTTAAAAAAGCATTACGTAAGGCAAAAAAAGAGCTAAACCATAAACACAACGAATAAAACAACCACAACAAACACTAATATAAGGAGGTAGAATTGTTGAAAGGTATGCCTAACATGGGTAATTTGCTTAAAAAGGCACAACAGCTTCAGGAAAAAATGGCAAAGCTGCAGGAAGAACTAAGTGAAAAGACAGTTGAAACATCAGCTGGCGGCGGAATGGTAACAGTTATAGCAACTGGAAAGCAAGAGATCGCTTCTATAAAAATTGATCCCGAGGTTGTAAATCAAGAAGATATTGAGATGTTAGAGGATCTTGTTTTAGCAGCAGTCAATGATGCACTTTTTCAGGCAAAGCAAATGGTCAGCGAAGAGATGAGCAAACTAACCGGTGGCGTTAATATACCGGGCTTAATGTAAAAAAATTTGCGATGTCCGGTTGTGATAGTGGATGTGTGATGTGAGCCACATATCACATATCGTATATAACTTTAGGTATTGAAATGGGTATTTATCCATCATCACTGGGAAAGCTGATTGAACAATTTAGCAAATTTCCTGGTATTGGAAAGAAGTCAGCGGAGAGATTGGCACTTTATGTTTTGAGGACTCCAAAAGATTTCGCTGAAGAATTGGCCCGAAGTCTTTTTGAAGTAAAAGAAAAGATCAAGTTCTGTTCCGTATGTTTTAACTTTACCGATAAAGATCCTTGCTCCATTTGCACCGATCAAAGGAGAGCAAATGGCGTCCTTTGTGTTGTTGAGGAGCCTGGAGACCAGCTGGCCATTGAAAAATCAGGGGTCTTTAAAGGCAGATATCATGTTCTACAGGGGGTTCTTTCCCCTTTAGATGGTGTAGGAATAGAAGACATACGTATCGCTGAGCTCATGAGTCGCCTGAGAAAAGAAAATATAAATGAGGTTATACTGGCAATCAATCCAAGCGTAGAAGGGGAAGCCACAGCTTCATACCTGGCCGATCTCCTGAAAGAAAAAGATTTGACTGTTACAAGAATCGCCTTGGGTATTCCACTGGGTGGTGACCTTAAATATATAGACAGTATGACCCTGAAAAGGTCTATTGATA
The DNA here is from genome assembly GCA_030669265.1 of Desulfobacteraceae bacterium. GTDB lineage: Bacteria > Desulfobacterota > DSM-4660 > Desulfatiglandales > B25-G16 > B33-G16. Next base: position 5,091 of record DAOVDY010000069.1, read on the forward strand.
ACCGCTCACAATACTCCTTTTGATCCTCAAACTGGTTCCCGGTGTTTTTTCCTTTTGATCCGAAAATATAATTAATTTTCATCCTTAGTGGTATCCAGAATGGGCATGAAAGTTTAATTCTGAATATATCATTCTGATATCAAAAGAGATCTGAGATTACGTGTAGCGGCAAGATATCACGGGTTTGATCCAGACATACTTGATAATATGCTTTTCCTGATACTTATTTACTTAGGCCCCATACACAAAACGAAACTTCCCTTCAGGCTGAGTTTTAAGCAATTTCTGCACGAACGTTATATATTAAGATATCAAAGGGTTACATCCCTGAGGATACAG
>DAOVDY010000238.1 GCA_030669265.1 Desulfobacteraceae bacterium
CTCTATCTATCGCAAAGGGATATTGAAAAGGTAGATTTATCCATGGAGGAGATCATTGAGGCACTGGATGAGGCCTTTAAGGAGAAAGGTCTTGGCAATGTCGAGATGCCACCTAAACCGGGGATTCACACTCAGCCTGATGCGTTTGTACATGCGATGCCGGCTTATATTCCCTCTCTGGGTTCAGCTGGCATTAAGTGGGTGAGCGGATACCCTGAAAATTATAAGCGAAATTTGCCATATATCACCGGCTTGCTCATTTTAAACGACCCGGAAACAGGTATTCCCTTATCTGTGATGGACTGTATATGGATTACGGCTATGAGGACTGGTGCTGCGAGCGCCATAGCGGCGAAATACATGGCTAATATGGAGTCAACGATAGTGGGGATCCTTGGTTGTGGAGTTCAGGGAAGGACCAATCTAAGAGCGCTTCACATCATGATGCCTAAACTTGAGGAGGTTAAGGCTTATGATATTTTGGGGGATGCAGCCAAGAAATATGTCCAAGAAATGCAGAAACAGACGGAACTGGATATACGTATTGTAGGAAGTCCTGAAGAGGCAGTCCGGAATTCCGATATTATTGTAACGGCAGGCCCTATCCTTAAGGACCCTGATCCAGCTATTGAAGGTGACTGGCTAAAGCCAGGTGTGTTTGCTTCCCCTGTAGACTTTGATTCCTACTTTAAGAAATCCGCATTTGAGAGTTGTGACAAGTTTGTCACCGACGACAGGGAGCAGTGCCTCTATTATAAATCACTGGGATACTTTCAGCACATACCTGAGATTTATGCTGATCTCGGTGAAATTGCTGCCGGCATGAGGGCAGGCAGGGAAAATGCAAGTGAAAAGATCATCTGTGCAAATCTTGGACTTGCTATGGATGACATGGCAACAGCCATTAAGATTATAAGAAGGCCGTTGAGAATAATATCGGAACCTGGCTTGAACTCTGATTCAGTTTGTAGGCCACATTCAGTGAAACATGAAAGCCCCGGTTTTTCAACTGGGGTTTTTCCTGGACACTAACCCCGATTCTTTCCTCACTATTCACTGTAGCATCCTCTCTGGTGCGAGAACCTTTTTATCTTATTCTATGAAAAAACGTTCTTGACAGAGACGGTAAAATATTATAATGGTTAAACCATTCTAAAACCACAGGTGAGCGTATGTTCAGAGAGGCAAAGCAAAATAGAATATTTCAGGACGTGGTTCATCAGATTCAGGAGGCAATCCTCCAGGGAAAACTTAAGGCTGGAAGCAAACTCCCCCCGGAGAGGGAATTGAAAGAAATGTTTAAGACCAGCAGGGGGACCCTTAGGGAGGCGTTAAGGGTCTTGGAACAGAAAGGCCTGATTACAATTAAAACAGGTGTAAACGGGGGAGGCATTGTGAATGCCTTGACCACACACCAGGTCAGTGAGAGCCTGGACCTGCTGATACGATATCAAAGGATCTCCCTGAGGGATCTTGCAGAATTTCGGGAGGGCGTGGAAGGAATTGTTGCAAGTCTTGCTGTTGAGAGGGCCAAAAATGAGGATATAAAGCATCTGAAAAGGCTTTTGGCAGATGCAAAGACGCACCTTGAAGAAGGAGCCTCTGGCTGGGATGAACTTATTCGGGTAGATAACCAGCTGCATATGGCCTTGGCTCACATCGCCGGAAATCCCATATATAAATGGGTTCTCAGGACGATTTACGATAACATACATCGCTATTTTGACCAGTTTCTTCCAAGGGAAGAAGAAATCTTGAGGGAAAACTATCAAGATCTGTGTGAGATTGTAAAGGCGGTGGAAAAGGGGCAGGCAGCTCAAGCTCATTTACTGGTTCAGGATCACGTATATCGATTCAACCGGTTGATGGAGGAAAACCAAGAACAAAAGAAGAATTAGGGGATTTAGGGATTGAGGAATTAGTGTAAAAGACTGCTTCCTTGCAGCGCATTGAATTTGGAATTCCTAAATTCCTTTGATTCCCAATTCCTCAATTGCCTTTTAGCTATCAGGAGATCAGTTCAATGTCAGAATGGAGGATTGAAAAACATCCTATTCTGAGTATTCCTAAGAGAAAAAAGATTGGTTTCTATTGGAATAATCAGAAATTACTGGCCCATGAAGGTGAAGTGATTGCATCTGCCCTGTTTGCTAATGGGGTACATGTATTTGGTCATCATGTGAAAGACCACTCTGCCCAGGGGATTTTTTGTGCCAATGGACAATGTGCCCAGTGTATGGTCATGGCTAATGGAATTCCAGTTAAATCCTGCATGATCAAAGTAGAAGAAAATATGATTGTGGAAAGTCTTGAAGGCCTGCCGGAGCTTCCCATGCCTGTAAGCAATTTTCGATTATCGGGTAGTAAAGAGGTTAGGACAGATGTGCTCATAATCGGTGGTGGTCCTGCCGGTCTTTCTGCCGCACTCCAATTAGGTGAAAAGGGGATTAAGACCCTTATTGTTGATGATAAAGATCGGCTGGGTGGAAAACTGGTTCTTCAGACGCATAAGTTTTTCGGCTCAATAGATGATTGTTATGCAGGAACGAGAGGTATCGATATTGCGAAAATTTTTGAAGAAGAGATACAAAAACATCCATCAATTACCGTATGGCTCAACAGTACCGCGATGTATGTTTTTAGCGATAAAAAAGTAGGAATAGTCACCGATGGCAAATACTATAAGATCGTTAACCCCAGGATTCTTTTAAATGCCGCAGGGGCACGGGAGAGATTTTTGGTGTTTCCTGGTAATACCTTGCCAGGCGTGTATGGGGCCGGTGCCTTTCAAACCTTGGTCAACAGAGATCTGGTA
>DAOVDY010000066.1 GCA_030669265.1 Desulfobacteraceae bacterium
AAAGCAGAAGAAATCGCGATGTATTTTTTGGATAAGGTGCATATTGCTGAACAGGCCAAAAAATATCCGGGCCAGCTTTCAGGTGGGCAGCAGCAGCGTGTTGCCATTGCCCGCAGTCTCTGTATGAATCCAAAGATCATGCTCTTTGATGAACCCACCTCTGCTCTTGATCCGGAAATGATCAAGGAAGTGCTGGATGCCATGATCGACCTTGCTCAGGAAGGCATGACCATGATCGTGATCTCCCACGAAATGGGTTTTGCCAAAAGCGTAGCTCACAAGGTGCTTTTCATGGATTTTGGTCAAATTGTGGAGGGAAATACACCGGAAGAATTTTTCGAAAACCCGCAAAACGAGCGGACCAAACTGTTTCTCAGCCAGATCTTGCATTAAACATTTTATTCATCAAATAAACCCCAGAAAGAACAATCAGAGTTAGGATCCTTTTTTCTTTTACTTTAGCCTTGATAAGTACTTGGCTACCATATCAATAACCTGCTCAGGTGTTTCTACGTAATCGATCCCATCAATATCCGGCCAGGTCTTAAGACCTATCACTGGCTTTCCAATCTTTAGGGCAAAACCTATCTCTGATAACGTTCCGAAGCCTCCTGCAATCGCTACAACCACATCGGAAGCCCTGACTATCAGTAAATTTCTTGCTTCGCCCAGACCTGTTGCAATAGGCAACGTTATAAAAGGATTGGCCGAATCCTTCTCGTTTCCCGGCAGTATTCCCACGGTCATACCACCCGATTTATAACACCCCTTTGCTACCCCTTCCATAACCCCGCCCAGGCCTCCACAGAAAAGAACCCAGTCATTTTTTCCAATAAGATGACCTAATTCATTTGCTACCTTATAGATTTCCAGAGAACATTCCCCTGCACCAACAACACCAATGTGAGTTTTTTTATACATCAGAATCTCTTATAAAAAAGTATTGACAAAAGCGATCTCATAGCCAAAGATATGCCAATCTGAAATATAGCTCCATTAATAAATTAGGGTTAAATAGAGGAAATGAAAAAGTCAAGGAATAAAAAATCACGGCTGATTATCACACTGTTGCCGACTGTTATTATTTTTATTATTTTTATCTGGTTCTTGATGACTATCTTTGAGGGTGAAAAACCATTTGCTGAGTTAACTCCTTTACCAGAATACATAAATAAAAGCATTGCCTTTAATTTTATGGCTTCTGACGGAAAGATGGGACTAAAAGACGTTAAAGTGAGTATAAAACAAGATGGCCCTGCGATTCCCCTCCTTAAAAAGAGTTTCCCTTATAAGGGGTTATTAAACAAAAATGGAATCCATTCATTTGGAGAGGAATTCACCTTAAGTCCAAAACAACTAAATCTGGTGCAGGGACAGGCCAACCTTATCATTGAGATCCACGATTTTTCTAAAAGGAGAGGTGGCGACGGGAATCTCACCATACTTGAACATAAAATGATAGTGGACACAATCCCTCCATCAATGACTGCTCTAAGTAGAAGTCATAATGTTAATATAGGAGGTTCCGGCCTCATCATTTATAGGGTCTCAACGGACACACGCGAGAGTGGTGTTTTAATAAATAATATGCTTTTTAAGGGTGTACCATGTACTAACGATTCTCAACCTGGAATATATCTCTGTTATTTTTCTTTTCCCTGCAATTTAAAAAAAGATACTGTGTTGTATCTCTGGGCCAAGGATAGTGCTGATAATGAAATAAAAAAGGCCTTCCACTATCATATCAGAAAGAAACGCTTTCGTAAGGATAAGATAAGGATATCAGACCGGCTCTTAGATGCCATAATTACTTCTTTTTCCCCGGATATATTTGCGCCAGGTGACAGTAATATTGAAAAATATTTATTCATTAATCGAACACTGAGAGAGGAAAACTCCGCTTCATTAAGAGAACTTTGTCAATCACCAATTAAGGAAAAGTTGTGGAATGGACCCTGGCTTAGAATGAAAAAAGCCGCTACAATGGCCAGATTTGGTGACCAGAGAATCTACTATTACAAAAATAAGGTGATAGATAGGCAGGTACATATGGGTGTTGATCTGGCATCATTGGCCAGATCTCCTGTCCAGGCTTCTAATACCGGTAGGGTTATTTTTACCCAAGATCTTGGAATCTACGGCCTAACAGTGGTTATTGATCACGGTCAGGGCCTTGCTACCATGTACGGTCATTTAAGCAGCACTGATGTATCTGTCGGTCAAGACATCAACAAGGAAGACATTATTGGCGTTACCGGTACAACAGGCCTGGCAATGGGTGATCATCTTCACTTTGGCTTTTTAGTTCATGGCGTTCCTGTCAACCCAGTAGAGTGGTGGGATACTCACTGGATAAAGGACAACATAGACAGAAAGCTGAGCATGATAGAAAAGCTTGCGGAGAAATAACGCTTTAGCAAAGTTATATTCAGGTTTTTTTGATCTTGTTGACCACTGATTGCTGAACGCTGAAAGCGTATTAATCTTGATTATATATGAAACTTGATTCACGTTTGAAGGTCATCAATGTTACATGCTATTCTGGATATAAGGCGAATGAGCGGCCGCTTAATTTTACAGTTCGAGGGCGAAAATTAATGGTGGAAGAAATTATCGACCAATGGTATGGAATAAACGACGACTATTTCAAAGTATTAGCAAACGATAACAAGGTCTATCTTATTAAATATAATCGCAATGAGGATCTCTGGACCTTAGAAAAAATAGTAGGGTTAAAAAGTAGTTGAATTTTTATAGCTCAGTTCTTTTTTTTCCAATACAAATAATCGATCCCGCAAGCGAGCCGCCTCCTCAAAATCTAACCTTCTCGCTGCATTCAACATTTCCTTCTTTATTGATTTAATCACCTTATCTAAATTACCAAGAGAAATATATTCCTCCTCTGGCTCCGAAACATTTGGAATGCTTGCATAATCTGCTTCATATACGGAGCCCAGAATATCAGAGATGTCTTTCTTAATGGATTCTGGGGTAATTCCGTTGACTTCATTGTATCTGTTCTGCAATCGCCGCCTCCTGTTTGTCTCATCAATTGCCATTTTCATGGAGGGTGTTATCTCATCAGCATAAAAGATAACAGTGCCATCCACATTTCGGGCAGCTCTCCCACAGGTCTGAACAAGAGACCTCTCAGAGCGCAGGAAACCCTCTTTGTCTGCATCTAAAATGGCCACCAGCGACACCTCCGGTAAATCTAAACCTTCACGTAAAAGATTAATCCCTATAAGAACATCAAATGTTCCAATCCTCAGATCCCTTATAATCTCCGTCCTTTCAATGGTGGTTATATCGGAATGGAGGTACCTGGCTTTGATACCCAACTCAGTATAATACTCGGTGAGATCCTCTGCCATGCGTTTAGTAAGGGTGGTAACCAAAACACGCTGACCATTATGTGTAACCTCCCTGATAGCAGTTAAGAGATCATCCACTTGGCTACGTGCCGGCCTGACTAAAATTTTCGGATCTATAAGGCCAGTAGGTCTAATAATCTGTTCAATCACATGGGATGCCTTATCTAATTCATAGGGGCCCGGAGTGGCAGAAACATAGATTATTTGGTTAATACGAGACTCAAATTCCTCAAACTTTAAGGGCCTATTATCAAGGGCAGAAGTAAGACGAAAGCCAAATTCAACTAATGTCTCTTTTCTTGATCTATCACCCCTATACATGCCCGTGAGTTGGGGATTGGTAATGTGGCTTTCATCTAAGATAATAAGAGAATTATCCGGAAAATAGTCGATTAGTGTTGGGGGCGGCTCGCCCGGCCTCCTACCGCTTAGATACCTGGAATAGTTCTCTATCCCATGACAATAACCCATCTCCTCCATCATTTCCAAATCATAGAGAGTTCTTTCCTCGATCCTTTGGGCCTCTATCCATTTTTTTTCCTTTTTAAAATACTCAATCCTTTTGGCTAATTCTTCTCTGATATTCTGGATAGCCTCTTTCCTTTTAGGTAGTGTGGTCACATAATGACTGGCAGGATAGATAGCCACGCGGCTTAACCCCTGCATAACATGGCCGGTGAGGGGATCAATTTCCTGAATACCTTCAATACAATCGCCGAAAAATGTGAGCCGGATACAAGAATAATCCTCATATGCAGGATAGATATCCACCACATCGCCTCTGACCCTAAACGATGAACGATGGAAATCAATATCATTTCTTTCATAGTGAATTTCCACCAATTTTTTCAGAACATCTTCTCTTTTTATCAAATCACCTTTTTCTACATACAGGAGCATACCATGATAGGCCTCAGGAGAACCAAGCCCGTAAATACAGGATACACTGGCAACAATGAGAACATCATCCCTATCCAGAAGGGACCTGGTTGCCGAATGCCTCATCTTATCGATCTGCTCATTGATGGAGGCATCTTTCTGTATATAGGTATCGGTTTGGGGAATATACGCTTCGGGTTGGTAGTAATCATAATAACTTACAAAGTATTCAATTGCATTATTTGGGAAAAGATTTTTGAATTCCCCATAAAGCTGGGCAGCTAAGGTCTTGTTGGGAGCAATAACAAGGGTGGGCTTTTGGACTCTTTCCACGACATTGGCTATGGAAAATGTTTTTCCAGAGCCAGTCACACCAAGCAATACCTGATGCCTGAGGCCTTCTTCTACCCCTTTACAAAGGGCATCAATAGCATGCTGTTGATCGCCTTTCGGTTCAAACGGAGAGATGAGCTGAAAAGGTAAAGTTTTTTGCACTACCCCTCTATCCTCAATCGCCAGCTAGTTCCATTTGATCCATCTTCAAGGATAATCCCTTTTCTGGATAGCTCCTCCCTGATAGCATCAGCACTGGCCCAATCTTTTACCTTTCTAGCTTTCTGCCTCTCCTTAATCATTTTTTCAATCTCTTCCGTTTCAACTTCCGGGGAAGCTTTTATTATCTTCTGAAAAAAGTTAGATGGTTCCTCTTCAAGCAGGCCTAATGCCTTACTGCAGTCAAGAAGGTCTGCCCTCTCTTTCACTAATTGAGATGAAATATCTGTTTTTTGTGCTGGTGAATCTATAAGCCTATTTATATCCCGTACTTTATCAAAAAGTAATCCCAATCCTGCTGCAGTGTTAAGGTCATCGTCCATAACATGTATAAAACGGCGCTTAAAATCATTGTCACCGGCATCAGATAAAAACGCAGTTTTTGTATCATGTTTATAAGGCCCGATTATCTCCTCTAACCTCTGAAGAGTCCGATATATTCTAACAAGCCCTGATCTGGTTTCCAACATGGCAGAACGGGAAAAATCCAATGCGCTCCTGTAATGTTTGGAAAGCAAAAATAGCCGTAATTCTTGAGGATGATATAAAGTAAGTGCATCGCGTATTGTAATAAAATTTCCCAGGGATTTGGACATTTTTTCCGCTTCAACCGTTAAAAACCCGTTATGTACCCAGTAATTTGCAAAATCAACCCCATTGGCTGCCATTGCCTGAGCCCTCTCGTTTTCATGGTGTGGGAATATAAGATCCCTTCCACCACCATGAA
>DAOVDY010000230.1 GCA_030669265.1 Desulfobacteraceae bacterium
TCCCAGGTTCAGGTTATGGGCTGCCAGACAAAGGCTCTGCGTGGCAATCCCTAGGTCGAACATAAACCAATCCCCAAATTTAGTTGTAGGCTGGCCTTTTTTGTAGCCTGCGCTCTCAAGTTTACCGCAGAGGGTAATCACTACAGGTGCTTCCCCTACGGCTTTTGTGGCCGGATTACCAGTAGATAGGATCTCCTGAAGCCTCTGTTTGATTGCTGAATCTTTAATCACAATCACTTCCCAGCATTGTGTGTTAGCCCAGGAGGGCGACCACCTGATTGCTTCAAGGACTTTATTGAGGTCTTCTTGCGGAATTTCCCGATCTTGATATCTCCTGATGCTCCGTCTTCCTTTGATGATTTCCATAAAGTCTGACATACTATTTTCCCTCCATATGTGTTTTATGCTGCTTGAGTATGCTTTGTTAAAGCCCTTAAACCCATTAATTAACCACAATCTTATTCAGATAATGAATATGGTAGATTTTATGCTTTGTTGTCAACTACTTTCATCTTTCTTGACTCATCTTTATAACCCTTCATATATTTGCACCCTTTTCCTGTAGTTTTTCCCCTCAGGTGCAAAATCTTCTTTTTACATCACGTGAGCATAATGGTATTCTGCTAAAAGAAAAAAATATATTATCAAAAAGGAGAAAAATTTTATGAAATTGAGGCTTGTTTTTCTGCTTACAATAATAATACACTTTTCCTTATCAACTGCGTACGGTGCAGAGCCTAAAGATACCCACTTTCCTTCCCTGATCTCATCTCTCAGGCTCCCTACTCCCCTTAGCTTTTGCGGCGAAAAGGTCCCAATCGAGATCCAGAATATTAGAGAAAGGCTTGAAAAAGAGCTCCTTCTCTCCCTCTGGGATCGTCCACAGGTAATTCTTTGGTTAAAGAGATCCAGCCGCTACCTACCGATAATAGAAAAGATGCTTAAAGAAAATAAATTACCCGAGGATCTCAAATACATTGCCATTGCTGAAAGTGCTCTGAGACCGCATGTATCCTCAAAAAGGGGAGCAATAGGGTTCTGGCAATTTATGAGGCAAACTGGCATAAAATACGGCCTCACTATTAATGAGCACATTGATGAAAGGCGAAATCTGCTTGCATCAACCCAAGCGGCAATTCGGTATTTTGAGGAGCTTTATCAAAAATTTGGATCATGGACTTTGGCGGCAGCTGCCTACAATATGGGTGACGAGGGTCTTATGGCTGAAATTCTGGAGCAGGAGACCGACACTTATTATCACCTGTATCTCCCCATAGAAACCCAGAGGTTTGTCTTTCGGGTTATCTCTGCAAAGTTGATTTTCTCTAACCCAGAAAAATATGGCTTTTTTCTCTCTGAAGAAGACTGCTACCCGCCTTTGGAATTCGACAGGATCCACCTGAACTGCTTGCAAGATATTCCAATACGTATTGTTGCCCGGGCTGCTAAAACCCATTTCAAGGTGATCAAGGATTTAAATCCCGAGATTCGAGGGCATTACATCACAAAGGGAGGCCATCAAATTTTAATTCCTAATGGCTCAGCAAAAGGGTTTCATAGCCGTTATCAAGGTCTTCTTAAGGATTGGTTAACATCCAAGAAAGAGTTTGTCTATATCGTCAAGCAGGGAGACAACCTCTCCTCCATTGCAGATAGGTTTGGTGTTCCTTTGGCTGCCCTTATCATTTGGAACAAACTTGATCTCAAGACACCCATTTATCCCGGTGATCAGCTGATTATTTATAGCAAAGAAGTGAAGAATGGAGATACAGATTAAGTGGTGCCGGCGGAAGGCGAATACAACCTATAACTTCTCCAGGAAAACCTGATCACTAAATTTTTCCTTTAAGGCACTGGTTAATTTTTCATACTCTTCTTCTGATTCCACCTCCACAACTAGATCCTCTTCATCAAGTACCTTAATGTATCCATACGGCTTTATTATCTCAATTACGTGCTTTACATCCGTTGTAACCCAGCCTTTCATCCTGAGTACCAACTCTTCTCCTGTGAAGGCCCGTTCAATGGTGAGTTCAACATCCCTTCTCTTTGCCTTCCATCCCAGAACCGAAGGTTTGACAATAATAGGCATTACCGGATCATGCATGGCAGCACAGGTAAACCAAAGTTTCGCCCTGATCATATATTTACCTCTTATCTACATTTATTCTGCTCATAGCTTGTAGCACAAAAAACCCAATAAACTCAACAAACTATTTTAATCCTTGACAATACATAATCCCGTTTCATATTTTTAGCTTGTCAAAAATAACCCTTCATCATATTTAAAGTATAATTAAAAACCTACACGAGGTTACCTAAAAAAACAAATTGGAGATCACCTTATGGAACTTGAAAAGAGTATAAATGAGCGCCATAGCACAAGGGTGTTTTTAGACAAGCCAGTACCCAGAGAGTTAATAGAAAGATTGCTTTTCCTTTCCACCAAGGCCCCTTCAGCAATCAATCTTCAGCCCTGGGAATTCACGGTTGTAATGGGAGAAGAACGCATCCGGTTAAGCAAAGTCCTGGTAAAAAGCATGCGTGAAAGGAATATTTCCTGTGGACCCAGTGCAGTAAGGCCCTTGCCAGAGTACTTCATTGATCGCCAGCGGAAACTAATGGATTGCATCCTGCCCCACTTAGAAAAAGGAATCCTCTTTCAGGATTTCATAAATGAGGGCTCCTGCAATTTTTACGGTGCCCCTACAGCCATTATAGTCACCATTGACCAGGCCTTCTCCAAGGCCAGATTGGTTGATCTGGGTATTGCTATAGGCTATATGGTTCTTGCAGCCCATAACATCGGTTTAGGTACATGTCCAATCGGGCTAATAAGTGCCTTTGCTGATGAAATCAAAGATAGACTAAATATAGCTGAGGAAAAGGATGTTGTTATGG
>DAOVDY010000126.1 GCA_030669265.1 Desulfobacteraceae bacterium
ATATCCGGGTGTTCCTTTCTCAACAATGATGACTGATTGGCCACGATAGGTAGGCTTTGCGTCAGGGTCTGTTTGGCACAGAACCATGGTAAAATCCGCTATGGTCCCGTTGGTAATAAATGTTTTTACCCCGTTTATTATGTATTCATCCCCTTTTTTTATTGCAGTTGTATCCATAAGTGTAATATCGCTTCCATGGTCTGGCTCAGTAAAACCTCCGCTGGAAATTGCCTCCCCTTTGGTGAGAGGAATCAGGTATTTTTCCTTCTGTTGGTCGTTTCCAAATCTCAGGATAATCTCAGATGAAAAGTCAGCCAAGCTAAGGGCGACACCGATTCCTGAATCTTGTCGACAGAATTCTTCCACAACAAGGATATTCTCAAAGACACCATACTCCTGTCCCCCATATTTTTCTGGGTAATGAATACCCATGAAACCAAGTTTGCATGCCTTTTTCCAGATCTCTGTAGGAAATGTGTGGTTCCTTTCATGTTCCAGGGCTATTTCTTTGTCAAACTCTCCTTTTGCAAATTCTCTTGCTGCCTTCTGGATCGCTTCTTCTTCCTTATCTAATTTAAATTCCATTTTACCCTCATATCTAAACAAGTTCGCCTTTAAACTCGGCTTTTCTTTTTTCTAAGAATGCCCCCATTCCCTCTCTGGCATCCTCACTTGCCATGCACATACCGAAGGCATCGGATTCCATGTAACAACCGGTCCTAAGATCCTGATCATAACCCCTTTCGATTGACTCTTTGACAGCCCGGATAGAAACCTTGCCCTTTGAAGCTAGTACCTTTGCAACTTTCATTGTCTCTTCCCATAAGGACTCTTTTGGAAATACCTTGTTTACAAGGCCAATATCTTTGGCCTCCTGAGCACTTATCATTACTCCCGTCATACAAAGCTCCTTGGCCATTGCTTTACCAACGAGGCGGGATAGCCTCTGGGTACCGCCAAAGCCTGGAATAATTCCTAAATTTATCTCTGGCTGACCAAACATAGCAGAATCAGCAGCATATATAAAATCGCATGCCATTGATATCTCTGTTCCTCCACCAAGGGCAAAGCCATTGACACAGGCAATTACTGGAATGGATAAGGTCTCTAACTGAAAGAGGAATTCCTGGCCTTGTCGTGAGAAAAATTTCCCTTCTAATGGAGTATAATCCCTCATCGAGGCTATGTCTGCTCCTGCAACAAATGCCTTATCTCCTTCTCCAGTCAGGATAAGAACCTTTATAGATGTATCTGTATCGACTTTTTTCAGGGCATCTACCATCTCAGATACAACAGTTGGATTAATAGCATTGAGCACCTTGGGCCGATTGAATTTAATTATGGCAATATCTTCTTCTTTGCTATAGAGAATAGTTTCATACGACATGGTTAGCTCCCTTATTTTAAATGTTCACCGTTCACCGTTTTCCAACGGACGACGGACAACAGACAACAAACATTATACCCTTTCAAGGACCATGGCCATACCCTGGCCTCCACCTATACATAAGGTAGCAAGACCTAACTCAACATCGTTTCTGACCATCTCATTCATCAGGGTTATTATAATTCTGGCACCAGTGCAGCCAATTGGATGCCCGATAGATACCCCACTTCCCAAAAGGTTGGTTTTATCAAGATCGAACCCTAACTCCCGTATACAGGCAATGGCCTGAGAGGCAAAGGCCTCATTTAACTCAATTTCACCAAAATCGCTTATCTCCAATCCGGTTGCTTTTAGAACCTTTCTGACAGCAGGAATAGGTCCCAGTCCCATAAAAGCAGGGTCTATAGCCCCTGATGCATACGCCTTAATTTTCACTATGGGTTTCAGGCCTAACTCTTTTGCCCTTTCAGCTGACATTAAAAGAAGCGCAGCAGACGCATCATTAATACCAGAGGCATTACCTGCGGTAACAGTACCATCTTTTTTAAATGCCGGTCGCAATTTTGCCATCTTTTCTACATTTGTATCCATTGGCCTTTCATCAGTGTCAAAGATAATTGGTTCACCTTTCCTCTGTGGAATAGAAACAGGGGCAATTTCCTGTTTGAAGATGCCGTCAGCTATTGCCTTTCGGGCCCTTGCATGACTCATGGCACCAAGTTCATCTTGTTCGCTTCGAGAAATATCATATTTTTCAGCAATGTTTTCAGCAGTTATACCCATATGATACCCATAAAAGATTTCCCAGAGACCATCAAAGATCATCAAATCGACCATATCGGCATTATTCATTCTGATGCCCCATCGTGCAGTGTTTAACCCATAGGGTGCCATACTCATATTTTCCATACCGCCTGCAAGAATAGTGTTTTTCTCACCTTCCTTTATGGCAAGAGCGGCAAGGGATAAGGCCTTCATACCTGAGGCACAGACCTTATTTATAGTGAAGGCATTAACTTCCTTGGGAATGCCCGCATGTACTGTTGCCTGCCTGGCAACGTTTTGCCCTTGACCTGCCCCTATTACATTACCCATGATTACCTCATCAATTTCTATGGGTTGAAGAGAATCAGAATAGTCATAGGCATTTTTTTCCAATTCAATCATGCTCAAACCTTTAAGGGCATCTGGCTCAAAACTCTTGAGTTCTTCAGAAGCGAAGGGTCTCAGCCCGAGTTTTTTTAAGGTTTCCTTTAAGATCAAGGAACCTAAGGTAACGACTGATGTGCTCTTTAGTGATCCTCCAAAAGAACCGACAGGTGTTCTTATACCTCCAATAATTACTACATCTCTCATATACTTTTCTCCTTTGTTAATGTTAACAGGATTAGCAAAATGCTTATTGGTTAAAGGTAATTTATTTTATCAGGTTATCAGGTTCACGGTTTCCCGATGAAATCGGGATTGGTTGCCTTATCTTCATACTGGTCTATTTTCATTGTTTTCTAACCACTGGCCCAGACTCGCCTGCCATCCGGCGGGCAGGCCTGGTTTAGCAGTCCTTTTCATAAAATTCCTGGGCGTAGTGTTCAGAAGAACCATTTTAAAGCGCACGTTACGTCGCACCAGGGCAGGCTTGAACCCCTAAACTTTGAACATGAGTATTAACAGGTAGTTTTATATATTCTTTTCTTCTAATTTAAGTCAAGTGAAAATGGTCCGGCAAAAGTGAAAAAGACAAATATGGTCTTGAAATTTTTTTTATTGACAATATAAAATCATAGTTACATTATAGCTAAATTGTAGTCACATTTTGGTAATAACATTGTGATTTAGTTTTTTAACCATGATTGATTAAGTGATTACATAGTGTTAATTTAAATTTAACTATTGATGGATAATATGTGAACAACAAAGAGAAACACACTACTGATAAGGAAGAAGACTCAAAGAAGGTGAAATTTGAGGTCTTTGGTGAGGAAATGCTTGAAAAAGAGGTAAAACTTAGCGGTAATAGTGGCCGGGTATATCTTCCTCCTGATTGGGTCGGTAAGCATGTCAAGATAATCAGAACAGATTAGTCATTGAACTTATAATTGAGGAGTTTAGTAGATTGCAGAACCTTATAATAAGAAACTTAGAGGTACGTGATTCAGAAGATATTTCTCGAATTCAGGAAGCAATTACAAAGGAACCTAGCGCAATAGATTATCATAAGATTGTTAAAGAAGAGGTAAAGAAAGACAATAGGGTCAACGTTGTGGCAGAGCTTGATGGTAAGGTGGTAGGATTTATAATTACCTATATCCTCTATGGTGGTTTTGGTCTGCAAAAGAGTGCATGGATTGGGCTTTTTGGTGTTGAGCCAAAATATATGGGAAGTGGAATCGGAAAAAGGATGGCCAAAGAGGTTTTTGATGAACTGACGAAAATGAATATCAAAAATATTTTTACATCCGTTAAGTGGGACTCAGTTGACCTCTTGTCCTTTTTTAAGTCCCTCGGATTTGATAGATGTAACTTTATTAACTTAAAGAAAGTCATCGATTGAACATCTCTTTAAAGGAGAGGAGAAAGCTATTAGTAAACAAGAAAAGATAAACAAGATAACTGAATCGGAATTATAGAAAAATAACTTAAGCAACTTAAGCAATTTCGACCTTCACCCGACGGGGGAAGGTTGTTTTGAGTTAAGTGCCTGCACCCATGATTAATCAAAAAGTATGTCACGGATTCAGGGAATATAGAAGGGGGAAAAATGAGGTACGCAGAGACAGGGTTTAATTTAGAAGTTGATCTAACCCGAGGAAACATTGAGAGGGTAGAAACCGACCCAAGAGACGCCGAGCTTTATCTGGGGGGTCTGGGGACGAACGCCAAGATATTATGGGACAGGGTTCCCCCTGAAACTGAACCCTTTTCTCCTGATAATCTACTCATATTCGGCAC
>DAOVDY010000087.1 GCA_030669265.1 Desulfobacteraceae bacterium
GCCACTACAAATCAATCCCCTTATACAGTGTTGAGTGCGGTTTGCCTTGTTCTGTAATAAATAAAGCGGAAGCACCGTCTTGCTGCGATACTTCCGCTTTATCTTTAAGTTGCAGGCTCTGGTTCTACAGTCGGTTTACCATAGGAACCAAAGAATTTAATGAGACCTTCAACCAAGATCCATACTGCCACAATAAGAATACAGAGGTTTACCACTGTCAGTAGCATATTGTGGGCCCCAAGAAACTTTGTCTGATTCACAATGACTGCCCAAATTGTCATAAACGCCATAAAAAGGGCAGGAAATCCTGCAAACATCCATTTTGCACCGCCCTTGGTTTGTAGATATAGCGTAATAATAATCAGTGCCAAGGCAGCTAACGTTTGATTCACAGCCCCAAACATTGGCCACAATGTCAATGCACCTTTACCGCTTGCACCAGTTACAAACGCTAATATCAAAGCGCTGCCAACCGCCACCATCGTGGCCGCATATTTGTTGGTTAAAAAAGTAAGTTTGATATCTCCAAACAGTTCAGCAATCACATAGCGTTGAATTCTTGTGGCGGTATCAAGCGTAGTTGCAGCAAAAGAGGCCACAAAAACCCCCATAATGACCAGGGCAATTCCTTTTGGAATACCAAGGGAGCCGATCATATTCGCAGAACCGTCCACAAAGGCGGCCACTTTTGAGCCGAGTCCAGCAGCTGCAGCCCATGATGAATAGTGGGTTGTCCATGCGGCAATTCCTGTCAGTGTTTCACCTGCCTTGGTAACATATCCCATGCCAATCCCTGCTGCCACGGCAATAACCACTATGGTAGCCAAGGTGCCTTCCATTAACATTCCACCGTAGCCCACAAAGAGGGAATCATCTTCGGTGCGAATCTGTTTGGCCGAAGTTCCCGAGGCGACCAGGGAATGAAATCCCGAAATAGCCCCGCAGGCGATCGTGATAAACAGAAATGGCCACATAGAAGGTGCTTTTGCAGGGCTAGCTTGCACCGCAGGCGCCACCATATGAAGATTTCCGCCAAACGCAGAAAACAGTACACCTAAGACCAGAAGCGCCAATGCTATAACTAACTGATGTGAATTAATAAAATCGCGAGGCTGAAGCAATGTGGTCACTGGGAGCACAGAAGCAATAAAGGCATAGGTCAGCAAGATGATTGTCCATACCCCTGTGGGAGGAATTCCCCAGATAGCAGGCATCTTAAATGGCACATAATAGCCAATGATGAACGTAGCGTACATAACAAGGACAGCAATAATCGACCAGGTCATTACGTTTTTGCCTTTTTTATAAATCAGATACCCAAGATAGATTGCAATGGGTATTTCAAGCCAGACCGGGATTACCGATGCAGGATACATATTAAAAACAACGGCGATCACGAGTCCAAAGATAGCAATAACGATCCACAATTCTAAAAAGACGATCAGAAAAAAGAAAACCTTGGTGCGATCATTAATGTATTTAGCAGTGTATTCTGCAATAGATTTCCCCTGGTTTCTCATGGAAATAATCAAAGCGCCGAAGTCGTGAACCGCGCCCATTATTATGGTCCCGATAAAAATCCATAACATCGCCGGAACCCAACCCCAAATAATGGCAATTGCAGGCCCTACAATTGGCCCTGTACCCGCGATTGAGGTAAAATGATGTCCAAAAATAACTTCCTTTTTGGTCGGCACATAATCAGTGCCATCTTCAAGCTCTACGGAAGGCACTTTAGCGGTAGCAGATATGGCAAAAATCTTTCTGCCAATATATTTACCGTAAAGCTGGTACATAACAATGTACCCAACTAATGCCACGACCATAATAAGCAAAGCTCCCATAATTCCTCCTTTCATCTGTTTAGATTAAAAATATTAAAGGTTACGACCCTCTAATACATACCATAAATCGCCACTAACAGAAATTTTATGATTAGTCAAGCTCAAACAGCTCAAAACAGCGTAAACAACGTAAATAGAAAACTTTATAACATTTTAGCTCTTTGTAATTAGCTGGTGAATGAGCATGGAGATGTCTTTTTTTACCATGCCCTCACAAAGACGAGCCGGTAGGCCGCTTCAAACCAGTGCACACAGACAAAGTTCCTAGAAGACAATGACGAGTTGCTAGTGCACATGGTTTGAAGCGGCACGCTGAGGCCCCATGTTAGAGGGCATGATGTAAAAAAAGACATCTCCATGCTCATGCGTCTCACCAAGGATACCTATGTGGCCTTTAATAAATGCCAGGGGTAGTTTTCAAAGAGCTAAAATTTTATAATTTCTTATATCAATTCCGTTTTGATCTGTCAAGAAAAGCTCTGTAGATTTAATGTTGCATTTTCGTCTCCCCTTTATTCAATATAAGTATTGAATATCGTGTTGTTTTTTTTGGTAAAATAGGGTAATAAGTAAAGCATGGAAGAATATAAAAAACGCTTGAGTGTAATGCTTGCAGAGACAGGGGCTCTCTTTTTTGATAGGGATCTGATTCTGAAAGACGGTAGGCCAACTCCCTATTTTGTCAACTTAGGGAAGTTCAATACAGGCCGACTATTGCTTGAGATAGGTTCTTTTTTTGCTGATATGCTGGTTACCACATCCCTTATAGATAAGATAGATATCATAGTTGGACCATCTTATAAAGGAAGTGCCATTGCCTCAGCTACAGTTGCTGCTCTTTTTCATTATCATGGCCATGATTTATTCTTTGATTATGACAGAAAAGAGGCAAAAAAACATGGTGAGAGGTCTTCATCCGCTACCCTTTTTGTCAATAGTAGCTTTTTTAATGGCTGCAGGATATTTATTGTTGATGATGTAATAACTTCTATGGAAACAAAATATGAGCTTGTAGAAAAAATTAATAAAGAATCTAATTCTCACGGGTTTAACTGTGAGATAACAGGATTAGGCATTGCAGTAGACAGGGAACAGACAACAGTTGTTTATGATAACCAGGGAAGTGTTATTTTGGATGAAAAGGGATCGGATCCTATAGCAGAATTTACCTCGAAAACTGGTATCCCATTTTTTTCAGTTGTCGGCATAAGGGAGGCAATAGAGTACCTCTATAGTAATAAAATTTCTCTTTTTATCTCAGGGGAAAAAAGAGCTATCGATATAACGACAAAAGAAGAATTTGATAAATATATGGAAACCTATGGAAGAGAGTAACACCGTAGTTTATCGGGTTGGTCGGGTTTATTGAGTTAATCGTATTTTTACCTAACAAACACAAGAGACACAATAAACTCAACGAACTTCAGGTATGAGGGGAGAGAGATCGTGGAAACAGATACATTGGAAAAGAAAAAAGAGCAGTCCCTATCTGTTATTAGTGGCAAAAAATCCGAGGAGGGGACTGGTCCAGGAATTAAAAAGAGAGAGTCGGCAAATTGGACAGAACTAATGCTTAAGCAGGCCACCTCCATTGCAAATAAGTTTAAGGCCGACGCTATCTTAGTTAATATAGAGACAGAGGCAGACATTATCCCCTTTTTAAAGGCGGAGGGGAAAAAGTTTAAAGTTATAGTAGTAACCAAAAAGGGAATATCCTTAGAAAAGCCAGCTGGCTTAAGATTAAATACCATTATACTTCCTGATGTTCACCTTACCAGAGATGGTTATTTTAAATTCGGCTTTCTGGCGGGTATCTCCAAGGGAATATTATCTAAGGGTGATATCCTTGTTTGTGTTGGCGGGCAATTAGAGAAGGGTTATATGGATACTATAATGATATTAAAGGTCGGGGATGAATCCGAAATCGTCAGTTTCGCTGAAGAATCACCTTTCCCTGAGAATATAAAGCATGACATATTCGAATCTCTACTTACTCTGGTTATGGAAATGGCATATGAGGGGAGGGAAGGGAAGCCTATTGGAAGCACATTTGTCTTGGGTGACCATGAAAAGGTGCTTCAATATTCACGCCAGTTGGTTTTCAATCCCTTCCAGGGGCACCCTGAGGATATTTTGCATATTACTAAACCCGAAGTTCGAGAGACATTAAAGGAATTTTCCTCTATTGATGGAGCCTTTATTATAAGAGATGATGGAGTTGTCTTGGCAGCTGGACGCTATTTAAATGCTGCCCACCATGGGGAACCCATGCCACAGGGTTTGGGCGCCAGGCATTCATCTGCTGCTGCTATTACAGGGGTCACGGATTCAGTTGCCCTAGTCATTTCAGAATCTAGTGGAAGGGTGACAATATTTAGGGGTGGAAGTATTGTAACAACTATTGAAAAGACAACTTCTCCAACCCAAAAGTCAACATCAATTATTTAATAAAGATCGATATGCTAAACCTGGATAAACTTAAAGAGGATTTAAAGGCTCTTTTGTCACAAAGAGAGCCAAAGAGAATTGAAGACAAGGTTGATAAATATACCCAGGCCTCTGTTTTTTTACCTTTATTTATAAAGGATGGTCATTATTGGCTTCTTCTTATGAGGCGAGCAAACACAGTAGAATATCATAAAGGTGAGGTATCCTTTCCTGGCGGTGTAGTAGATGAGAGAGATTATAATCTGGAAAGTACTGCAAAAAGAGAAACATTTGAGGAAATAGGGATTAAAGAGAAGGATATTGAGATCCTGGGTCAGCTAGATGATATGACAACCATTACGTCTCGATTCATTGTTCATCCTTTTGTCGGAACAGTCCCATTTCCCTATGAATTTAACATTAATAGGAGAGAGGTTGAGCACTTAATTGAAGTTCCTTTACAATTTTTTCTTGATCCTTCCCAACCACGAGCTTTTTCAATAAATTATAAAGGAGATACTTTTGAGACCCCAGCCTTTATCTATGAGGGTATTGTTATCTGGGGAGCCACAGAGAGGATTTTAGAGAATTTAATCAGTGTGATAAGACCCACATATTAATCTTACTAGCTTGGTAGGGTATTTTCAACAATTTTCCTTTACCCTGTTAGAATATTCCTTGCAAATGCATACGGATCATATATAAAATAATAATTACTTTTTTGACTTTTCTTTTAGAAATATTTATCATTAAAAAGTGATAAAATGAAGTCGGGACGTGGCTCAGCCTGGTAGAGCACAGCGTTCGGGA
>DAOVDY010000137.1 GCA_030669265.1 Desulfobacteraceae bacterium
AACACATTCGAGCTTACTCACCTTGATTGAGTGGCAAAGAGGTTAAATTATTAGCAGAAATCAATTACCTAACAGACCCCGGTATGCTTGCATTTTTTTCCCGCAGTCGGTTAAGGCGAAAATAAATATTTCCCAAGGCCATTAACTCCTTATGGGTACCCTGCTCCACAATATGCCCATGATGCATAACAAGAATTCTGTCTGCCTGCTGAATGGTTGATGGTCTGTGGGCAATAATAAGGGTAGTTTGCCTTCTTGAAAGGCTAAAAATAGAGTCTTGAATCAAACGCTCTGTCTCAGGATCCACACTGGAGGTGGCCTCGTCCAAAATCAGAAGAGTTGGATTATAGGCCAGTGCCCTGCTCAGGGCCAGGAGCTGCCTTTGACCACCAGAGAGGGTTGCACCACCTTCTTTTACCTCATGATCAAAACCCCCTGAGAAGCGTTTTATGTATTGATAGGCGTTTGCCTGCCTGGAAACCTCTTCCAGTGTTTCTCGCGTTATTTTTTTATTTCCCAGGGATATATTTTCTGCACTGCTGCCAGCAAAGATAAAAACGTCCTGCATAACGAGGCCCATTTGGGAACGTAGCTCCTCTATTTTCCACTCTTTGATATCAATGCCATCTAAAAGGATGGTTCCCTTTTCAAATTCATAAAATCTCTCAATAAGATTGATTATAGTCGTCTTTCCTGACCCTGTTATGCCAACCAGGGCAACCATCTGGCCTGGCTTAATCTCAAAGGAAACATTGGTGAGAACTGGAAAGCCTTTCTCATAGGCAAAAGAGACATCTTTGAACTGAAGATGACCTTCAGCTCTCATCGGTCTCTTAGGCGTCTCTGGCTCCTGAATCACCTCTTCTTGATCCATAAGCCCGAATATCCGCTCCATGGAGGCCATAGCAGATTGCATTATATTGTATTTTTCTGAGATATCCCTTATGGGTTTAAAAAACATCGTAATGTAACCTATAAAGGCTACAAGCGATCCCAGAGTTAGCTGTTCTGATATAACTTTCCCACCTCCATACCAGAGCAGGAGACCTATACCCACAGAGGAAAAAACCTCCATGGAAGGCATAAATACAGCAAAAATCTTGATCTGCCTCATGCTCGCAAGGTAGTTTTTATGGTTAAGCTCCTTAAAGTATTTAAGCTGCATTTTTTCTTGGACAAAAAGCTGAATGATGCGAATACCAGAAATTCTCTCCTGGAGAAATGCGTTAATTGCAGCAATGTTTTTTCTTATCTCACGAAATACCTCTCTTGCCTGTCTGCTAATAATCAATGTCAACCCAAATACAAAGGGGAGAAGAATAAAGGAGATTAAAGCCAGGCGCCAGTTAAGATGTAGCAACACTACTATAATACCTGCCAGGAGAAATATATCTTTAAACACAGTGATTAGAACCGATTTGAACATCTCATTTAAATTTTCTATGTCATTTGTTACTCTGGTAACCAGCCTCCCTACTGGATTTCGGTCAAAAAACCTAATAGATTGTCCCTGTATCCGGCTAAAAAGCTCCATCCTGATGTCTTGCATCATATTCTGTCCGGATTTCTCCAAAAGATAATATTGCCAATAATTCAAGACGAAAGAGGCTCCAATCAAAAAAAGCAAAAACACTCCGATGAGCAATACACCGTTAAGGTCTTTATGTCGCAATTTTATCATTGTATCGTAAGAGACATTGTTCAATGCTTTAACAGGCATATAAAGATAAGGGCCTTCTCCTTTTATTGCCTTTTCAGGAGCAAATAACCTATTTTGATTACTTGCCTCTGCAGGGATCCTATAAAATCGTTCCCTGGAAATAAGCCCTTCCTCTTGGTAGTGTCTAAGATCCATAGGGTCAATCTGTTTGAGCTTGGAGCTTGAGAGAAATCCCAATCCGGTCTCTTTTGTAGTTTCTACAATGTGGCCATATTTCTGGTCAAACTCCTCGGCTAAGCCACCAGGCATAACCTTCTGGTGAACTGGGTACCAAAAAGATAATATGTACCGGTCTATGGCAATCTTTGGAAGGTAGGGAATAGAAAGATCAAATAGTGTGATCAAAAGAGTTAGGGCCAGAGCAAGAAAAAGGATTTTTTTATAAGGCCTTGTATAGGGGATTAATCTTTTTAAAAGGCCTATATTATAAGGTTTGCCAAGTTTGCCCTCTTCCATATATCCATAGTCAAGATGCATTGCTATCTGTCCTTTTCGTAAACATTCACCGCTGAGACAAAAAGATCGCTGACCCGCCAGCCTCGCCTGAAGAGCGAAGTTCCTGGACAGTTCCCCTTTGCCCCGCAGTAAGCGGGACAAAGGGGAATTTATTCGTCTCCGCGGCCTTTGCGTCTTTACGGTAGATTATTACTCCCCTCCTAATTCCTCACTCAACTGCTGTCTTTCGTAAAGCCTGGTATATTCCTTCCGGGCGACTAGAAGTGCAGCGTGGTCTCCAACCTCTACCAATTTACCAGCCTTAAGCACAAATATTATATCTGCTCTCCTAATGGTTGAAAGCCTATGAGAAACAATTATATTCGTTTTTCCATCTCTCATCTCAAGGATACTGTTTAATATATTAGCTTCAGTCCTGGTATCTACCTGAGAAAGGGCGTCATCCAAAATCAGGATTGGGGGGTTGGAAATAAGAGCCCTTGCTATAGTCAACCTCTGTCTCTGTCCTCCTGATAAAGTTATCCCTTTTTCTCCTAAAATGGAGTTAATGCCATTGGGAAAAGAATTGATATCGACTGCCAATTGAGAGATCTCAAGGACATTTCCCATAAGGTCCTTGCCTACTCCCTGTCGACCGAAAATTATATTGTTTAAGATGGTATCAGAAAAAATATGGGCCTCCTGGGTCACAAAACCGATAGACCCCCTTAAATTTTTTAGGTCTATATCATGAATAGGAATTTCATCAATCTGCACCATACCTCTTTCTGTTTCCACTAACCGGGGTATTATTTGAAGGAGTGTGCTCTTGCCTGAGCCTACTCCGCCTACAATTGCTATAGTCTGTCCAGCCTCTATCCTTATATCTATATCTTTCAGTGCAGGGTCCTTTTCTTGTGGATAGTAAAATGTTAAACTCTTTAGGCAAATCTCACCTCTAATAACCCCTCTAAATGGATTTGTTGTTTGATTGGTAATCTCCGGAACCTCATGTAATATACCATTTATCCTCCTCATTGATGCAGAACCTCTCTGGATCAAGTTTGTAACCCAACCAAGTGCCATCATAGGCCAGGTTAGAAGATTGAGATAACTAATAAAGGCTACAAAGTCACCAGTGGAAATATTCCCCAGAATAGTCCGCCGTCCCCCAATCCAGATAACTACAGCAAGTCCAAGGTTGGTAAATAATGTCATCATCGGGAAAAAAATGGCGAGAGTCTTGGCAAGATCGAGATTATTGGAGATATATGTCTCTCCGTTATCCTTTACTCTGCTGTATCCCCAAGGTTGGCGATTATAGGCCTTAATAACTCTGATTCCGGCTAACGCCTCCCTAACTGACTCTGTTAATTCAGAAAATGTCTGTTGTACTTGCCTAAATTCTCCGCCCATCTTGCGGGTAATAATCAAGGTAAAATAAAAGATAAAAGGTGTGGGAACGAGGGAGATGAGGGTTAATTTTATGTCTATATATAACATAAAACCAATCGTAGCCAGGCCAAGTACAACTCCGTCGGTCAGAGCCACTAATCCCATTCCTGCAGCCATCCTTACAGCATCGATATCATTTACAGCACGTGCCATCAAGTCACCTGTTTTTGTCCTCCAGTAAAAGGAAAGGGGAAGTGTCTGCAGATGCTTATAAATTCTATTTCTTAAGGACTTTTCCACCTTCCTGGAGTGACCAATTACGAAATACCGCCAGATGTATCTAAAGATTGCCATAGTAATTGCAATTCCCACTATGATTAGTGCGTACTTGAGTAACAGCCCAGAACTCGCCTGGCCAATAGTTAAGGAATCTATTGCTTTTTTTATGATTCTGGGGATGAAAAGCTGGAGAGTGTCTACAAACAAAAGGCTGGAGAGTCCAATAATCAGGGCTATCCTGTTCTGGATAAAATAGGTCTTAAGGGGTTTAAAGTCTTTTAGCATACTGTCT
>DAOVDY010000145.1 GCA_030669265.1 Desulfobacteraceae bacterium
CCCTGAAAGGTCATTACTGTGCTTTGAGTGAAATTGTGCAAAACTGTTCACAAAAGCATCAGGCAGATTCCCTGCACAATCAGCCGCAAGTCAATATTAAACTGCACAAGGATCTTCTATATTATTTCTCCCAGTTTCCTGGATTCATAATTCCATTTGGGTCTAAAAGCCCCTTAACCTTCTTTATTAGTTCAGCGGTATTTGGGTCCATTCGCTCCATTGCTAATTTTTGTGCTCCTACCTCACCCTTCCATACTATCCCACCTAACTCAAAAGTCAGCCGGTTTGACTCATCAAGGGCATTTCTCGTTTTTTCCACATCCTCCTCATCTGCCCTGTTAAAGGAATAATTAAACCCGAACATAATGCTGTTACCCATCAAGACCTGGTGCACATAGGAGACTATCATTCCATATTTATGCGCAATCTCTATTCCCTTTCTCCATGCTTCCGGAACCTTATCTATGGGCAATATTGCACCGGTATATTCAAAGCCCCCACCCTTTCTAAAGTCTGCAGCCAGTGCAGCCAAAGGGGGTACATCCAGGAATCTTTTTTCTAATGCTGGGTGTAGATCTTCAACAAATTCTACCTTATCTCCTCCCTTAAATTCCCTAAATAATGTCTTATACATATCTTCTTTAAGTTCAAGCTCCTTCTTAACATGGCCAGATACAATGATGACAAAAAAGACATGATTCATCCAATCTGGCTTCTCTTGAGTTATAAGAAAGAAATCCTCCAGTAAATCGAGATACATAACATCACGAATGGCATCTGGTATTAAATCTATATAATCTGTGGAAAAGGCAAATACCTCTCTGTATTTTGGTTTGGGATAAAGTCTTATTGAGAGTTTTGTTACAACGCCAGTTGTACCAAGCCACCCAATAAATAGTCCTGATAAATCTGGAAGAGGCCCTCTTGTAAACCAGTAAGGGCTAACTGAGCAAGATCCTATCTTACATACCTCACCTGTTGGGAGCACTACTTCCATCCCATTTATCATATCCGAATTAACCCCGTATCTTGGTGAGATATGACCATGCCCCTGAATAAGGGCGTTTCCAACAACAGTAACTGTGGGAGGGGACTCTGGGGTTGAGTGTTGAAGAGTAGGGTAATTTTTCTCAAGATAAGTCTTTAGAGCGGCCTGAGATACACCCGCCTCAACTACAGCATACCTGTTCATTTCATTTACTTCGATAATTTTGTCCATTTTTTTCATATCCAAGACTATCCCACCTTTATTAGGTACAACCAAGGCCGATAGGGTAAAACCACCACCGAGAGGGGTAATAGGAATCTTCTCCTTATTGGCTAAGAATATTACCTTTTGCACTTCATCAACCGTTTTGGGCATAACAACATAGTCTACCTCTCGAGGTTGTTGAGCACCTGGGTCTCGAGAATAGATAAAAAGCTCCTCTTGACTATTCGATACCCTCTCTTCCCCTACAATATTAATTAATGAGCTAAATAAATCCATAGAGTCTCCTTGCTCCCTCACTTTCAAGTTACTAACGTTGAAAGTAAATAAAATCTATAGCCTATTTCTGTTATCCATTGTTTATTGTCTATATTTCACTTTTTACCTTTCGCTTGTCATTTCACAATCCCTAAATTCCTAAACCCCTAAATCTATCTTTCTTTTACCGCTCTAACAAGCAACTGTGCCGCCTGATCAACTTCAGCCTCGGTAGTAGGCCTGCCAAGGCTCAACCTGATAGCCCCCATCCCCACCTCTTCTCTGACACCCATGGCCTCAAGCACATGAGATAATTTTACAGACTGATCATGACAGGCAGAGCCAGTAGAGGCACATAGTTCAGGGGCCTCCTTAAGAATCTCTTCTCCAATCATTCCCGGAAAGGATAGGTATAGGGTATTGGGGAGCCTATGCTCTGGATGCCCGTTTAATACAACCTCCGGAATTTCTGTCCGTATCTGATTATACAAACTATCCCTCAGCCTTCTTAAACGTGACATATCATCATAGAGATTATCCATGATCAGCTCACATGCCTTACCCAAACCTACATTAAGGATCACATTTTCTGTGCCGGACCGTAATCCCATCTCCTGGCCACCACCATGTATAAAGGGCTCAATCTCTACCCCACTTCTTATATAAAGTGCACCCACACCTTTAGGGGCATAGATCTTATGGCCGGCAATGGTTAAAAAATCAACGCCGAGATCATGTACCTTAGTTTCTATTTTACCAACAGATTGAGCTGCATCTGTATGAAAAAGAACTCCATGTTCTCTGGCAATAGAACTAATCTCAGTGAGAGGCTGGATTGTGCCTGTTTCATTGTTTGCATGCATCACTGTTATAAGGATGGTATCTCTGCGTATTGCCTTTTTTACCTCATCTGGATCGAGGGAACCATATGTATCTACAGGAAGGAATGTTACATCACAGCCCGCTTCCACAAGAAAATTAGCTGTATTAATTATGGCAGGATGCTCAATTTTTGTGGTAATTATGTGGCGACTTTTTTTCCGCAAGCTCCATGCCACACTTTTTAAAACCATATTGTTCGATTCTGTTCCACAGCTGGTAAAAATAATCTCATCAGCTTCACATTCCAACATTCTGGATATCTGGCCCCGAGCTTTCTCCAGGGCCTCCTTTGCACTTCTTCCCATAGGGTGGGCACTGCTTGGGTTCCCAAAATCCCTTAAGATATAGGGCATCATTGCTTCAGCTACTTCCTTAGCTATGGGTGTTGTCGCATTAAAATCAAGATAAATCATTTTGACCTAAGAGTTTTATTGGTTTTATTAGTTTCATTAGTTTATTGGTTTTGTTTTTAACAAACACACATGCCCTTTCGGCTACAACAAAGGACGAAAGTAGTTGAGTGGTCAAGTGGTTACGTGGTTGATGAGTAAAGGACTTGACTTTAGGCATTTTAGGCACTTTAGATCACTTTAGGCACTTTCATATAAACACAGCCAATTTAACCAATCGAACAGTTTATTAGACTATCTTCTCAGCGTTGCCCTTAACCTATGTGGTTTCAATAATAAATCAAGAGCATCATTAATAGTAGAAACTACCAGATCAGAGGCCATCATAGCCTCAGCCGATGCCCCCTCCCCTCCTACAATACAGATTCCAATAGCAGACTTTTTGAGCATGGAAATATCATTACAGCCATTTCCTATGCTAACAGTATTATTCTTTCCTTTTTTTAAAACCACTCTAAGCTTCTGGTCGTTTTCTTCGGCTTCTTTTATTTTATATAGTGTAATAGGTAAATCTCTTGTCAATAGTTCTGCGTTTTTATTCGTATCAGCCGTAACCAAAAAAACATCCAACTTCTGGCTCAACATGGCCACCTTTTCTTTTACACCTATTATAATTTTTCCATCTAAGGCAATGGTTCCATTTAGGTCTAAGACTAAATTCTTTATAGTGTAATTACCCCTTCCAGGGATATTTATCTCTATCAATTTATTCCTTATCTTACTAAAATTTTCCCCTTAGGCTCCTTTACTACCTCTCCAATAATAGAAGCCTCTTTAATTCCTTCTTTGTGGAGTCTTTTTAGTAACCTCTCAGCCTTTTGTGGAGACACAGAGAATACCAAACCTCCGGAGGTTTGGGCATCAAAGAGAATCCACCGCTTCCACTCTGGCAAATCTGATATCACTTCTAACATAACCTCACGGAATTTTCTGTTTCGCTGACTTCCAGGAGGATCAATTCCCATCTCTGCAAATTCTTCTGTCCTTGAGAACAATGGAACTGAAGTGTAATCAATTTCTATCCCAAAATTCCCTGAATCAATCATCTCTGCAAGGTGCCCTACAAGTCCAAATCCGGTTATATCTGTACAGGCATGCACACCCACTGTCAGCGCGACTTCAGAAGATTTCTTGTTTAATGTTGTCATGGCCCGAATGATTTCTTCTTCTGTCTTACTGTCCAACATCTCTTTTTTAAAACAGTTATTAAGGATACCGGTTCCAATAGGCTTAGTGAGTATCAACTTATCTCCTGCTTTAAC
>DAOVDY010000082.1 GCA_030669265.1 Desulfobacteraceae bacterium
TTTCGCCGGCCTTTCACCAGAAAGTGAAACATGCTGCTATTTATGTTGAGAAATCGGAAGCCAAAAAACTTATGACTACCAAACGAAACCTTGAATAAAATGTAATTTGGCTTTACGATCGATTATGGCACGCATGTATAACACTGCGGATGCCTGAATTTACTACAATGTCTGGAACTTAGCACAAGAAATTTCTTGCAATTACCGTAACTTCACGTCAAGCTTATTCCATTCATCTTTGCTTAATCTGCCACTAATTACTGCCGAATCCAGTAATTTTGAATTTAGGGAGGTAGTGAGAAATGCGTAAGCTAAAATGGATTATTTTGATCCAACTTTGTGTCATAGTATTAAAACCGCTACCTAACGCAATATCCCAAGAAACACTAACTGCGTCTACCATACAGGGTAAGGACTTAAACCTTACCATAGTCTATGATAATAACCCTTACGACAATAGATTAGCAACCAGATGGGGCTTTTCTTGTTACATACAGGGGACTGAAAAGACGATCTTATTTGATGTCGGCGGTGAGGGTTCAGTCCTTTTGAGCAATATGGAAAAGCTCAAGATTGACCCTAAAGCAGTAAATGCAATTGTTCTCTCCCACGTTCATTATGACCATATTGGAGGGCTATCCTGTTTTTTAAAAAAAAATCAAAATGTTGCCGTTTATATGCCACAATCTCTGCCTGGAAGTGTTAAGGACACTGTCAGACTGGCAGGTGCTCACGTAGTTGATGTTCACAAACCAATAAAAATCTGCAAGGATGTCTATTCCACAGGTGAGCTCGGACGCTTTATAAAAGAGGAGTCGCTTATCATAAAAACATCTAAAGGATTAATAGTAATTACAGGTTGTGCCCATCCAGGTGTTGTAAACATAGTGAAAAGGGCAAAAGAGATGCTCAAATCCGATGTCTATTTGGTATTAGGTGGATTTCATCTTTGCTGGATGAGTCTCTCGAAAGTAAAAAAAATAATTAATGGAGTTAAAAAAGAAGGGGTAAAGAAGGTGGCCCCATGTCATTGTTCAGGTGATATCGCCAGAAAGCAGTTTGAGAAAGCTTATGGAAAAGACTTCATCCTTGTAGGGGCAGGTAAGACGATAACAATAAAAGATGCCTTCTAATTCTATAAAACTAGTAGTAGCTGGTTTTGTCATGGGGTGGGGTCCATGTCTAACGTATACTGCTCCGTTGCTTTTGCCTTATATTGGGGCTACCAAGAGAACGTGGCAGGATGGTTTAAAGGTCGGGGTAGTCTTTTCGATTGGTCGACTTTTAGCGCTTGCCATTTTGGGTGGGCTTGCAACAGTGGCCTTTAGCCGTATTAATCAATTTTTCCCGCCTCAAAAGTCCGGTTGGCTCTATGGAATCGTTTCCCTCTTTATGATTGTAATGGGTGTTTGTATCATTTTAGGCAAAGGCTTTAAAATACCTATCGGAAATAGTATGTTAGGCAGAGAAACTGAGAGCATGTTTCTCTTTGGATTTCTTATGGGGGTTGCTCCCTGTGTGCCATATGTGGCAATCTTGACCTATATTGCCTGTGTGGCAGAAAATGCCGTTTTGGCCGGTATGTGGTATGCGACAGCTTTTGCTTTAGGCACAGCTATTGCTCCCATAGCATTAGGGGCTTTCATGGGTTTCATTCCTAGCAAAGTATTGAACTCGTTGAAATTGCTCAAAACTTTTCAGGCAGTGTGTGGAGTCATTCTTATTCTTTTCGGATTTCAACTTATATATTATGTATTACATGTGCTTATATAAGTTGAAAGGATTTTAGAATATGGTAAAGGGCTTTTCCATGCTTAGAAAAACTAAGCACATGAAAAACATCAACTCGCTCGTCTCCATAGGGGAAAAGGCCATCATGGGTGAGCAGGTGTCCTTCGAAGGCAGTATCCGGAGCAACGAAGATTTGGTCATCAATGGCCCTGTAAAAGGCAACATCGAACTGGAGAACTGCGGTCTTACCATTGCTACCAAGGGGCAGGTGGAGGCCGAGATCCACGCCCAAAATGTGAGCATCAGCGGTCAGCTGATTGGCAATATCAAAGCCATTTCCAACGTGGAGATCACCAAAGAGGCTGACTTCAGCGGCCAGATCAAAGCCAAACGAATTTCAATAGAGGATGGGGCCTCCTTCAAGGCAGCCATCGAATTGGAGCATGAGCCGCAGGAAAAAACTCTACCCACTGACAAGTCATCCGAACAAGAGGCTTACGGACCGGAAAAGGATGCCCTCACCCTGCTTAGCAAGGCCGAATCCTCGGCCATCCCCACTCACCTGCTAAGAGATGAGGTCTCTCTTGAGTCCGAGCCAGTTACCTACACCAGTAATGTCATTCGACTGTTCATCGATGGCCTTGAGCGACAGCAAAAGGGGCAAGTACTGGACATAGGACCGGTTTGCTCTGAAAACATCAACTTCTTAGCCCAGCATGTGATGAGGCTCTATGTCTGCGATATGTTTCTCCAGCTCGACCGAAAACTACGCAAGGATCTTCCCATCAGCAGCCTCTGGCAACATCTGGACTATCCACCCCAAAGCTTCGACGGAATCTTGCTGTGGGACCTGATCGATCACCTGGAAGACCGTGAGGTGAACAGGATTGTGAAACTGTGTCTCAAAATGCTGAGGCCAGACGGTCTACTTATGGTATTCGTCCCTGGTGAGCAGGCGACCCAGACAGTGATAAACTCCTTTGTCATCGGGGAAGGCTTCCGGCTTGACCTACGTCCCCAGCCCCATCTGGACCTTCCCTTTCACATGCGCCAGAATAGGGAGGTTCTTTCCTTGCTTGCCCCCTTCACCCTTGTTAAGTCCTTCATCTACCACAACGGGCTCAGACAGTTTCTCTTCCAACGTGACTAACCTGCTGAAAATTCAAGATTATCAGTCCTTATTACACCTCTTACATTTAATTTGACCTCAGTCTCCAAAATTTGATAATGTTCAAGGTACTATGCTTCTTAATGGTCACATAGCATTGATTACTGGAGCTGGACAGGGCATTGGTAGAGCCTGTGCAGTTATCTTTGCCGCTCAAGGAGCGGATCTGGTATTATTCGATAAAAACCCTGAGACCCTCAATAATACCTCAGATGAGGTAGCCAGAATGGGCCGCAAGGTCATGAAATATACATTAGATCTCACAAACCTGGAAAAGCTCCGAGAGGCTGTTGAAAATGCCTGCAAGATCGGCCTGATAGATATTCTGATAAACAATGCCGGATTTGACCGGCCTGGCACCACCGCCAAGATAGATAAAAAGGAATTTGAAGCGGTACTTGGCATCCATGTTACTGTTCCCTTAACTCTCATCCAGATGCTTCTTCCTGGCATGCGTAAAGCCGGGTGGGGTCGTATTATAAATGTAAGCTCCATATACGGAATTATTGGTGGGAAGGGCGAAGTAGCTTATTCAACCGCTAAAGCTGGAATTATTGGATTGACAAAATCTGTTGCAAGAGAATGTGGTCAGGACGGGGTTACAGTCAACGCAGTGCTGCCCGGGCTAACCAGGACTCCTACCATAGAGACCTTTATGGATGAAAGGTATAAAAAGGATATTATTGCTGATACACCCTTGGGTCGCATTGCCGAACCGGAAGAGGTAGCAAGAGTTATCGCCTTTCTGGCCTCAGATGAAGCATCCTTTATCACCGGGATTGCTTTACCTGTATCTGGCGGCTGGGGAATATGATCAAGCATAATCCCGGGCTGCTCTCAGCTCCCAACCGGTCTCCATATCCCAGAGGCCTGGTCTTCTGTTTCCACTCTCCCCCCTGGAAAGACATAAGTTCCAGGGAAAAAGCCACTCATAGTGCTTCTCTTAAGGAGATAAACCTGTAGTTCTCCACCGTGCTCTCGAATAAGAATAACTGTTGAGGCCATCCTCGGTTTTGTTGCCATTTTTTTCGTGTCTAACATAGAATATCTGCAACCCTGAAGTGCAGCGCCAGGGTCAATCGCTAAGAATTTATAGTTTTAAAAAGTGTTTCGACTAATCACTCCCACCTGTCTCCATCTTTCTTTTTCAAATCAATATATTCCATTCTTCCCTGCTCATTGATAAAAGAACTTAAAGCCCAGCTTACCGCACTGATGAGCAGGGACCCAAAAACAGCAGACCAAAAACCGTATACCTGAAACCCTGATATAACGCCCGAGGCCATCTTAAGCAACATAGCATTTATAATAAAGGTGAAGAGACCCAGACTCAGAATATTGATGGGGAGTGTTAAAATAATTAAGATAGGACGGAAAAAGGCGTTCAAGATACCCAGGATGGCTGCCGCGAACAAGGCAGTAAAGAAACCCTTTACCTGTATCCCATCTAATATATATGAAGCAAACATGATGGCAGCTGTCAGTATCAACCACCGTATAACAATCCCTTTCATTTTATTTTTCTCCTCTTTCCTTTCTTTTTTTCTTAATAACCTCTGTCTCTGCCACTAATTCATTTAGCAAGTTTTTGATTGAAATCATATGCTCTAACTTTTCTCCATTCCAGTCACTTCATCATAATAACTTGATGCCCAGCGATGAAGGGTCTCATCCTTTGGGACTAACTGCATTACCTTTTTTAGACACTCCTTCGTAACCCCTGCATTTCCAAAACCCTTCCATAGTATCTGGGCCTTGAGAAACAGGGCATCAGGGAAGTTCTGATCTTTATCAAGTACGCCATCTATAATAGTAAGGGCCTCTTGGAATCGACCTTCTCTTTTACTGTATCTAGCCTTCTCAAGGTCGGCAGCAAGGGTTTCGCGAGTAGTTGGTCTTCTTGAACTCCAGCCGGAAAGAAATCTTCCAAGGCCAGAACCAAATTTTTCTAATACATAAATAAAAAGAATACTCAAGGGTATGGCACCTATAGAAAAGAGTAGAACGTGTTTAAAGGTAAATAATCTGCCACCGGCCCAAATCCCTAAAGTTAGCAATGCCCCCAAAATTATCCCATAAAACATTAAAAAACGAACTATTGTGACTTGGTCTCTTTCCCTTTTTCTTTTAATTTTGAACTGATTCAAGCTTTTTCTTCCCCAGAATCGTCAGAAAAATCTTCTGCTTTAAGTGATAAAAATTCCCGGTTGCGTGAAGAAAGTGTAGATTAAAGGCGCTTTTGGGTCAAAGGAAAAGGAATAGCAGAATACAGCAGTTGGACTTGAAAAGTCTGTTGGCAGGATCAACGTA
>DAOVDY010000177.1 GCA_030669265.1 Desulfobacteraceae bacterium
ATCTGGTCGAAAAGTCCAGCTCTATCGGAGAGATGATTCACATGTCACAGCTTGACAAGACCTTTCCCACCAATGACTGTGCCATGTGAATTATCTCACCCAAACTGGTCGAGGTCGGCCGGCATCTAAACATCGAGATAATAACCTATGCAGATATTGAATCTGTAGAGGGTTCTGCTGGAAACTTTAAGGTCAGGGTTAAAAAACGGGCCCGCAGTGTCAACACAGACATCTGTACTGGGTGCGGCAGTTGCGTTGAAAACTGTCCAGTGACAAATCAACCACTTACTACTTTAGGGGAATAAGCACATGGCAGAGGTAGGTTCACCCAACTCCCATCAACCTGTTGAGATCGATTACATGGAGCTCGACACAATAATCGAAGAGCAGTTTAACAGGGATAAAGAAAACCTGATTATGATTCTTCAGGCAATTCAAAGGAAATATAACTACCTACCACAGGCATCGCTCATATATCTTGCAGAGAAGATAGGTGTTCCCATCAGTAAGGTTTTTGGGGTTGGCACATTCTACAGCACCTTCAGCCTCGAACCAAGGGGCAAACACATCATTTCTGTGTGCCTCGGCACTGCCTGCCATGTGAGAGGCGCTCAAAGGGTTAGAGAAAGCATTCAAGAAACATTGAATATAGAAGATGGCCAGACCACAGAAGATATGCGTTTTACCCTTGAATCGGTACGTTGTCTTGGTTGTTGTAGCCTTGGACCTGTTGTAAGAGTTAATGATGATATTCATGGCCGAATCACATCGGATATGACAGGAAAGATATTAGAGAACTATAATTAGATAGGATGAGCTAAGAAAGTGCAGGGTGAAAGGAAAATTCAGTCAGTTAAGGATTTAGAAAAGATCCAGCAGGAATACAGTAAAAAACTGTATTATCCTGATGGCATTAAGGTGAATATAGGGATGGCATCATGCGGCATAGCAGCCGGTGCTAAGGCATCCCTTGAAAAGGCCTTAAAAGAACTTCCCCAGGGCAATGGCACCCAAATCTGCCAGACTGGGTGCATTGGTTTCTGTGAAGAAGAACCCTTGGTTGAGATATTTGCAGCTGGCAGGCCACGGGTTATTTACAAACATATCACTGCAGACAAGATCCTTGATGCAATCCAAGGTTATATACAAGGGAATTATAATAAAAAGTGGATCCTGGGACAGATGCGCGATCCCCGCTCTTTATTAGAGAACAACAGTGAAAATCCTCTCTCCGAAGTCAAGCCATTAGAAGAAATCCCTTTCTTAGAAGATATTCCATTCTACAATAAACAGATAAAGATTGCCTTACGTAATTGCGGCTATATTGACCCTGATTGTATTGAAGAATATATCGCCAGGGGAGGATATCGTGCCTTTATGAGAGCTCTTTCACAGATGCAACCAGCAGAGCTAATTAATACCATTAAAGAGTCAGGATTAAGAGGCAGAGGCGGCGGGGGTTTTCTAACAGGGGTTAAGTGGGAGACCTGCGCAAAACATAGCGGAGAAAGATATATAATCTGTAACGCTGATGAAGGTGACCCTGGCGCCTATATGGATAGAAGCATTTTAGAGGGAGACCCCCATAGCATTCTTGAGGGAATGCTGATTGCAGGGCTTGCCATTGGATCGAATCAAGGTTTTATCTATGTCCGACATGAATATCCCTTAGCAGTAAAACGGCTGATCACAGCAATCAAGCAAACAGAGAATTACGGATTGCTTGGTGACAATATTGCAGGATCTGATTTTAGCTTTCATATCAAGATCTCCACCGGAGCAGGGGCCTTTGTTTGTGGTGAGTCAACAGCCTTGATGGCCTCTTTGGAGGGTAATGTTGGCAGACCCAGGGCCAAATACATCCATACTGTGGAGAAGGGTTTCAGGAATATGCCCTCAAACCTGAATAATGTAGAGACCTTTGCAAATGTCCCGGTTATTCTCTCACGAGGCGCTGAATGGCACGCCAGCATGGGTACAGACAATAGCAAAGGCACAAAGGTGTTTAGTCTTGTGGGCAAGATAAACAATACTGGTCTGGTAGAAGTACCCATGGGAATCTCTCTCAAGGATATTGTATTTACTGTAGGTGGTGGGATCCCTAAGAAGAAAAAATTTAAGGCTGTCCAAACAGGTGGCCCTTCAGGGGGCTGTATTCCTGAGAAGTTCCTCGATCTCCCTGTAGATTACCAGGAGCTGGCCAAGGTTGGCTCTATTATGGGCTCTGGTGGTATGATTGTTATGGATCAGGATACCTGTATGGTAGATGTGGCCCGCTATTTTTTAGATTTCCTCAAAGAGGAATCCTGTGGTCAATGTACCCCATGCAGGGAAGGGATCAAACAGATGCTGGATATCCTCACTGATATATGTCAGGGCAACGGAAAGGAAGGAGATATTGAACTCCTTGAAGAACTGGGTGATATGATTCAAAAATTTTCCCTATGCGGATTAGGCACTTCAGCCCCAAATCCAGTGCTGACTACTATCCGCTATTTCCGTGAAGAGTACGAGGCCCATATCAAGGATAAGAAATGTCCGGCAGGGGTCTGTAAGGCCCTCTTCCATTACGAGATTGATGAAGAGGTCTGTAATGGCTGCCACCTCTGTGCCATTAAATGCCCACAGGAGGCAATCACTGGAGAAAAGAAAGAGCCTCACCAGTTAGATCAGGATAAATGTATCAAGTGTGGCATCTGTTACGATGCCTGTAAGTTTGATGCCATTGTTGTGAAATAGTTTAGGAAAAAAAGAGCACTATATATGATCACTTTCAAACTTAACGGTAAAGAAGTCCAGGGAGAAGAAGGAGAGTATATCCTTCAGGTTGCTGAAAGATATGGCATTGATATCCCTACCCTCTGCTACCATAAGGCTCTAGAGCCTGCCGGAGCCTGCCGTCTGTGTACTGTGGAACTTTTTGATGGAAGAAGAACACGTTTTGTAACTTCCTGCAACTACCCCATATGGGAAGGCATGGAGGTCAATACAGACACCGAGGCAGTTCACCAGGGCCGTAAACTTATCGCTGAGTTGTTGCTTGCCCGTTGCCCAAATGTGCCTATTATCAAAAAATTGGCAGAAAAATATGGTCTCAAAGAGCCACGCTTTAAAAAAGAGAATGATGATTGTATCCTGTGCGGTCTTTGCACCCGTGTGTGCGAAAGGATGGGAAATAATGCCATAAGCCTGACTGGCCGAGGTGTGGACATTAAAGTAGATACCCCCTTTCATATCCAGACCGATGTATGTATGGCATGTGGGGCATGTGCCTCTGTTTGTCCTACCGGACATATCAAACTTGAAGATATTACAAAGCATGCAATTACACCTATTCCTTCTGAATACGATATGGGCCTAAAGGGTAGAAAACCCATCTATGTGCCTTATGCTCAGGCTGTTCCCAACACACCAGCCATAGATAGAACTAAATGCTTACACTTCAAGACCGGAGGCTGTCAGATATGTGCTGAATTCTGTGATGTCGGGGCAATTGATTTTACACAGCAGGATGAAACCATAGAACTGGATGTTGGTTC
>DAOVDY010000133.1 GCA_030669265.1 Desulfobacteraceae bacterium
TTGACAAATAAAGCATTTTCATTTTTTCCACGGCTTACCCCCTCTTTCCAAAACACAGTTTCTTGCTTGATTTTTGTAAATTTTCCAATACATTCAGACTACATATAAGCAACAGTAAGTGTCAATGGTAATTCAGTTCGAGTCCTTACCATCCGCTCCCACTGGCTATGTATGAATTCTATCTTTTTTTGTGAAATATCTTTTCTATTTGATGGGTAAGTCATTTGTATCAATGTTGGCTAACAAGTTTTCCTTGACAAATCAGAGGGAAGGATAATAAATATTAAATAATTTTAGCAATATATGGGAATATTTTTGATGAACCGCATTCTGAAGGTCCCACCTTATGACTTTTACTCAGATTGTGATTAACAGCATTGTAAGGGCCTCTGAATTGGCCCTTTTAAGCCTAGGGCTGACCATAGTTTATGATATATTGAGGTTTGCAAATTTTGCTCACACAGAATTTGCTGTGGTTGGAGTCTATTTGGCCCTTTTTTTGAACGTAACATTAGGATTACACATCATACCTGCCGTAATCTTTGCCTCTGTTGCAACCGGAATCTTTTCCATATTAGTTGACAGGGCAGTATTTAAGAAGATGCGAAACACCAGCGGTATTATCATAATGGTAACCTCGCTGGGATTAGCCATTGCCCTGAGGAACACGATAAGGGCTATATGGGGAGCCGATGCCCAGAATTACTCAATAGCCTTACAAAGGCCAATCGTTACCGAATACTTTCGAATTACCCCTCTGCAGATCTGGATAGTTCTTATTGGATTGGCCGCCATGTTTGTCTTTCATTTATTGCTTCATCACACCAAATTAGGCAAGGCCATGCGTGCATCTTCTGATAACCCCGAGCTGGCTCAGGCAAGTGGTATTGCCACCGAAAAAATCATCACGTATGTATGGTTCATAGCCGTTACCTTTGCCTCTCTGGGTGGTATCTTGATAGGCATGGAAACCTACATTCTTCCTTATATGGGTTTTGCCATAATTGTTCCGGTATTTTGTGCTACTATAATGGGGGGTATAGGGAACCCATACGGGGCTATGCTGGGAGCTCTGGTACTTAGTTTTGCTGAAAACTTTGGCCTGTATATTAATTTCGGGAAGATAATAAACCTGGGGGGAGTTCTCGATTTCTCAAAAGATATATTTATCCCTACCGGATACAAGCCGGCCATCAGCTTTGTCATGCTGATTTTGGTATTACTCATAAGACCTCTGGGGATTTTGGGAAAGAAAAAGGAAGTTTAATGGGTCTTATTAACTTTTTAGTCTATTTGGCCATAATGATGGGAATTTATGGCATTTTGAGTCTAAGCCTTAACCTCCAGTACGGTTTTACCGGATTGGCTAATTTTGGGCAGGTCGCATTTTTTTGCCTGGGAGCTTATGTATCGACCATAATTGTTTTAACGTTTGACATGCCATTTATTTTTGGTCTTTTGGGTGGAATGGCTGTGGCTTGTGTTTTTGGATATGTTATAGCCATCCCCACAGCCAACCTCAAAGAGGACTACTGGGCCATTGTCACACTTGCGGCCGCAGAAATCGTTCGAATCTTCTTTTTGAATGAAGATTGGGTCGTGGGTGGAGGACCCTACGTCGGGGGTTCTTTTGGCGTTGGAGGTATCCCGCAACCCCTTAGATCACTCTTTTCAGCGCATACCTACCCGTTCTTTTATTTGGCTATTGTTCTTGTCTGCCTGTTTGCAACCTACATTATTATCAATACCCTCACCCAGTCTCCTTTCGGGAGGGTAATAAAAAGTATCAGAGAGGGAGGAGATAACCTTCCGCAGGCCATGGGTAAAAATGTCAAAAAATTTCGCGTGAAGGTCATGGCTATAGGAGGCAGTTTTGGGGGTTTAGCCGGCTGCCTATGGGCCCACTTTCATGGTTTTATAAGCCCGGATCAATTTATGCCCCTGGAGACATTTATTGTTTGGGCCATGGTTATTGTCGGCGGGAAGGCCAATAATAAAGGGGCAATTCTTGGGGCAGTTATCATAATGGTATTCTACAATTCAACCCGATTCCTTAAAGATTACATTCCTGTTGAAGCGGTCACCTTGGCCAGCCTCAGAATGGTGGCAATAGGGATACTGATCGTAGTTGCTATGCTTTTTATGAAGGAAGGATTTATTAAAGAAAAAAGGGTAGTTTACTCAAAATGAGATATCATGCTTAGGTTAGAAAATGTTCATAAAAGCTTCGGTGGCATCGTAGCACTTCATGGAGTGAGTTTTCATGTAGAACCTCACAGTATTACAGGGCTTATTGGCCCAAATGGATCGGGCAAAAGCACCTCCTTTAACGTGATATCCGGATTTTACAGCAAAGATAGGGGAGAAATCTATTTTCAGGGAAAAAAGATTGAGGATATTGAACCCTATAAAATTGCAATGATGGGAATTGGCAGGACCTTCCAAATAAGCGAAGCGCCTGAAAAAATGACTGTATTAGAGAACCTTCTCTTGGCGCCCAAGAATCAAATTGGCGAAGGGGTTTTTGATGTCTTTCTGCATCCCAAAAAAATTAAAAAAGAGGATAGAAAGCATCTTAAAAATGCCTTTGAGATACTTGAACTTATCCAACTGCATGACCTAAGAAACGAATACGCTGGAAATCTTTCCGGGGGGCAAAAAAAGCTTTTGTCTCTGGGTAGGATACTAATGTCAGGCCCAATGCTTATCTTGTTGGACGAGCCAACAGCCGGAGTGAACCCTACCCTCATTAAAGACCTCATTGTTGCCATAAAGAACCTGAGGGACGAAAAAGGGAAGACCATTCTACTGGTAGAACATAATATGAAGGTTATCAGCGAGATATGCGATAGGGTTATTGTATTGGATTTCGGCAAAAAAATTGCAGAAGGAACGCCAGAAGAGATCCAGAAGAACGAGAAGGTGCTGGAGGCCTACCTTTCCGGAAGCTCGAAGCGAGGGTAATTACGTGAAGATCCTTGAGGTCGATAATATATTTGCAGGATATGGAAAATCAGAGATTTTGCACGGGGTTTCTATCTATCTTGAGAAAAACGAGGTTATAACCATCATTGGCCCCAACGGGGCCGGGAAATCTACCTTGCTAAAGGCCGTTATGGGTTATATAAGTATCTTTAAAGGGGATATC
This sequence comes from Desulfobacteraceae bacterium, assembly GCA_030669265.1. Lineage (GTDB taxonomy): Bacteria > Desulfobacterota > DSM-4660 > Desulfatiglandales > B25-G16 > B33-G16. Next base: position 3,149 of record DAOVDY010000133.1, read on the forward strand.
TACTGGAAAGGAGAAAAGGTTACCCAGCTTAGACCTGATGAAAAGGTTAACAGAGGTTTTGCCTATGTCCCTCAACTTGGGAACGTATTTCCCTCCCTGACTGTCAGAGAAAACCTTGAGATGGGTGGTTTTATTCAGAGTAAAGAGGTTATTGAAGAAGGAATAGACAAGGCTTTTGAACTCTTTCCCATCCTGGCTGATAGAGCAAGGAAAAAGGCTGGCACCCTGAGTGGCGGCCAGAGACAGATGCTTGGCATGGCCAGGGCCTTAATGACAGACCCGGAGTTGTTTATGCTGGACGAGCCTTCAGCAGGACTTTCCCCTAAAGTCTCAGAGGAAGTATTCTCGACTATCGCAGATATACATAGTAAAATGGGCAGGGCCATCGTTATTATAGAACAGGATGCGTTTCAATCATTGAATATATCTGACAGAGGCTACGTACTGGTGATGGGTCAGAATGAATTTGAGGATAAAGCGGACAAGATATTAGCCAATGAAAAGATAAGGGAGGCCTATCTGGGAGGGTAAGAGGTTAGCCGCGGAGCTTTTCTTAGACGGGATTAACTGGCCTGCCCTGGTGCGACTTACTTGTAATTCAATGATGTCGATGCGATAGCTCCAAAGATGAGAAAATGTAACCAATCCACTGCAATCCAGGTCTGGGCCAGGGATTCACAAGATATCCTTTTTTTCTCCTGTTTATCCTGAAATCCTGTCAAAAGATGGGATTTATTTTAGAAATTCGCACTCGTCAAACTGAAAGGAGGTGAGGAAAAGAAAGATCGAAACGGGTTAATGAGACAATGGCATTTAACCATGAAGATAAAGGAGGTAAAAGATGAAAAGATTAGCTTTTTCCATAGTTGGTATATTTCTTTTGGCGGGCCTATTAACTGCTGGGGTATCTGTTTCACCTGTGGCTGCAGGCCTTGTAACTATTGGCTCTATTGGTCCTTTGACCGGGACAAATGCTGTACAGGGTCTCGACATGAAGAGAGGAGAAGAGCTGGCCTTAGAAGAAATTAATGCCGCCGGAGGTATTAATGGCAACCCATTAAAGATTATCTGGGAGGATACCGAATCCAGTGCTAAAGGTGGAATGGATGCGGTCCACAAACTTGTGGAGATTAACAA
>DAOVDY010000022.1 GCA_030669265.1 Desulfobacteraceae bacterium
TATGGTTAAAGAAAATTAATGAGAGGAGATTTCAGTGATAAAATGATGAAAATAACTAAGGCAGCCTTGTTAGGCTTCCTTGGTGCCACCGCAATGATCCATATCACTCTGCTTTTTATACCAATCTTTAGAGATTTTGAAAATAGATATCTTATTGAAAGACATCCTGAATTTGAGACAGCAACTTTATTGATTGTTGGTTTTCTGACGTTAATTATGGAACCAGTAATCTATATAGTAAACTTAGCAGTATCTTTAGAAAAGTATGGTTTTATAGCCTTCCTGTGGCTTACACCTGTAGGTATCACTCAATCCTATGCATGTGTCAGATGGGGTATAAGAAGAAAATCTTGATCAATGGATTTAGAACTATGGAATATACATGTGTAGATTATCGTTCTGAGATGAAACTTTTGGGCCTAAAGAGAAGATTAGAAGAAGAAAATCTAACTGAAGAGGAACGGGCTCAGATAGCTCAGGAGATCAAGGAGTTGGAAAAGGAAATGGAAATGAATTAGGAAAATTTACCTTCTCAATTCATAGCCCCTCACCCTGAAATTAAAGTCATAATTCTGCAGCGTATTCCACGTATTTTTTTCCATTGAACATGATCTTGTATCATCAGGCCCTTCATAGGGATTACCTAAAAGATAGAACCAATTGAAAATGGCATCACCAGAATACTCTAAGCTAATCCAATAGCTGCCTGGGAGTAAAATTTTATCGGTGAATGAAAATGGTATCCATTGATAACCATTAAAGAAACCAATTCTTGAAATGTGAATCATATTGCTTTTGGCTATTTTTTTTACCAGGCTTGTTGTGCTCATCTTTCATTACTGTCAACCACAAGAATCCTTTTTGCCCCCCAAATTTATGCAAGGCGAGGCTTATATCATAAAGTTTTAATGGGTAAGGGATTTCTATTTTTTGGCTATATTTGCGATTAGATGTAATATATTCAGCGGTTTCTGAGACGAAACTCCTGCGTAAGGTCTTTGCGCCTTTTTCATCATAATAACCCCTGGCAAAGATATTGATTAGGCGTGGAAAGGTAAGGTTACCGAAGGATCTTTTTGAATACATAGAAAATTGTTTTATCTCTTCTAGCGTATAGCGTGGCATGCTTGGTTTTTCAGGTTTTTCAAGCAAAGGAGCGGGTTTTAACGCAGCTATCCTAAAGGGTGAAGAAAATAGATTATTTCTAGGAGAAGGTTGTTCTCCAATTGTGGAAAAAGTCTCTCTATCTCTTTCGAATTTAATGGTAATCTTTTCTTCTACAGAGGGCTGTATGTTTCCACTTGAAGTCCACACAATAGCTCCATCCTTTGAAGCATCATAGGTATCAGGACCAACCTCGATTGCAATGTGTCTTGTAGAAACAAAATTAAGTGTTTGCTGAGGGTCATACCCAACCCATCCAAAATTTGGATAATATACCTCAAGCCATGCATGCCTGCCCTGGCCAAGTTTAATATTCCAAGAGGAAGTTTCTGTTCTCGCCTCCCATCCTTTTTTGGCTGTTATGCCTGTAATTATTCTGACTGGAATCCCACCGCTCCTCAGTATAGCAGCTGAAAGATGGGCATAATTCTGACAATTGCCTACAGCATTTTCAAGTGTATAGAGGGCATCATATTTGGAAGGATTTACCCTGTAACTCATATGATCTACTACAAAGTTAAGTACCAGGCTCACAGCCTGGACCTGATTTTTTACTCCAGTCAGTAATTTCTTAGCTAATAATCGAATTTTATTACTATTTGATTGAATTAAATCGCTTGATTGCAGGTATATTTTGTTTTTTTCAGGGAGGGATTTAATAGGGTAGGGAAACTCACCCTGAAATTGTTTTAGGTATCTATCAAGTGTAATCTTATATTTAGCAATTGCTGACAGATAAGAGGGAGGTCGAGCCCAAGATCGAACTATAATGTGGTTTCCCCATTGATCGGTTAATTCCTTTGTGCTTGTAGGTCTTGTAGATGGAATGAATTGAGAATCGATGATTTTCTGCATTGAGGCTGGATTTTTTTTATTAGGGAATCGGACACTTTTTATACTTAACTTAGTTATTCCAGAAGGGATATTGATCTTATAAACTACAGTAAGATCGAGAGATGATGACATATTCTCAGCAATTAGATATGTCTTTGCCCATGATTGAGGAGCAATAATCAATATATATACTATAATTCCTATAGTCATAAGATAGTTGAGATATTTTCTATTCATAATTTAATGTATTGAGATTTCACTAAGTTATTGAAATCATATGTCTTTTTCATGTGGAATAATGGAGTAGTGGAGTTTGGGGCAAAGCCTCTAACTTTTTCTCACCCATTCTTTTACCTTGTTAGACTTTTCTTTTGATCGCTCTATAATATCTTCAACATCTAACGTAAGGAGTCTTCTATCCTCCATGACGATATTACCATCTATAATCGAATGTTTTACATCATGGCCATTAGCGGCATAGACAAGATGTGAATAAGGATTATACATTGGAATAAGATGAGGTTTATTTGTGTCAATCACTATTAGATCAGCCCTTTTTCCCACCTCTAATGATCCGGTAATTTTATCAAGCCCAAGGACTTTTGCGCCATCTATAGTTGTCATCTGTATAAGAGTTTGGGCATTCATTACAGTGGGATCAAGGTTATTTACCTTATGTAGTTTTGCAGCCATATCCATCTCACCAAAAAGATCAAGGTTGTTATTCGAGGCACATCCATCAGTACCCAGACCCACTGTTATGCCTTTCGCTATCATGGCGGGAACAGGGGCTATGCCCGCGGCAAGTTTCATATTGCTTTCCGGATTATGAACCACACAGACGTTATTTTCTGCAAGTAATTCAATTTCAGATTCGTTGATATGGACACAGTGATCTACAATTAGATGAGAACCCAAAAGACCAAGATGTTTTAAGTGTTTAACTGGTCTTTTTCCAAATCTTTTCTCTATCTCCTTGACTTCTTCTTTTGTTTCTGCCAAGTGAAGAATCAGAGGGACCCCTTTTCTTATGGCTAGATCATTTGCTTTAACTAAAAGCTCCTCTCCACAGGTGAATAAAGAATGCGGTTCAACCGCGATATTTATGAGAGGATCTTTTTTCCATCTTTCAATCAATTCTTCTGTATACATGAATCCCTTTTCTAGTATTCCGTAATTTGGTGAGGGAAAATCGTAGATGACTTCTCCAACCACACTCCTCATCCCAGCTTCTTTCGCAGCCCTTGCTGCCTCCTCCTCAAAGAGGTACATGTCGCAGAATGTTGTAGTTCCAGACAGTATCATCTCCGCACACGCCAAAAGGGTTCCGACCCGAACAAAATCAGCATCCATCTTCCCCTCCACAGGGAAAATATAATTATGTAACCACTCCATAAGGGGGAGATCATCGGCTAATCCCCTGAAAAGGGACATAGCTGCGTGGGTATGGCTATTGATAAGACCAGGCAGTATTAAACCTCCATGGGTATCAAGCTCTTTGTTTGCCTTTATTGGACCTTTTTCATTTTTTCCTATATAAGATATCGTGCTCCCTGATATGGCTAACATACCATCAGAAATAATTGTATCCTGACTATCCATCGTTAGAATAGTCCCATTATGAACCAAGATATCTGCCTTAGTCATTTTTCTAAATCCTTGATAATTACTGTGAGTAATTTTGTTAACGATGGAGATACCTTTTTGGCATTAGAAATCACTTCTTCAATTGATGTAGCTGTCATGCAATCAGGAAGGTTGCTATTAGTGATAGCCACAATTACCAGTACCTTTAATCCACAATGAACAGCGGCGATGACCTCATTAACCGTTGACATTCCTACTGCATCACCACCTATAAACCTTAAAAATCTTGTCTCAGCAGGTGTTTCAAGGCTTGGTCCAGTTATGCCTACATAGATGCCCTGATTTAAAGTAATTCTTTCTTCTATTGCCTTTTGCCTGGATAATGCTATAAGGCCCTTGTCATAGGCAGAGGTCATATCAGGAAACCTCGGTCCCAATTCATCAATATTTTTTCCTATAAGGGGATTTTCTCCGGTTAGATTGATATGATCGGTGACAAGCATTAATTCTCCTGGTTTAAACAGGGGATTGAGACCTCCTGCTGCACTTAATACAAAAAGGTATTTCAATCCTAAATGTGCCATAACCCGGACCGGAAATGTAATTTCATTAACGGTATATCCCTCGTAGATATGAAATCTTCCCTGCATGGCAAGAAGAGACTTCTCTCCCATAATCCCAGATACAAGGATACCGGCGTGGCCTGCAACAGTTGATTTTGGGAAATGAGGAATCTGCTCATAGGGAATATTATTTTCAATTTCCATCATATCAGTTAGGTTTCCAAGACCAGTACCTGTGATCATCCCTATGAGAGGTTGATTTGTTATCCTCTTGCGTATAAAATTGGCTGCCTCAGTTATTTTTTTAAACATATCAATGTCTCCAATAATTCCTTAAAAAATTAGATTAGATTAATAATAAAGTCAACATAGTTTACCAATTTTATCCTTGACCCCTCTTTAATAGATTTTTAATATGCATACATAATTTGCTAATAAAAAAGTAACCTAAAGTTAAAAGTGTGGATTGACCCGGACAAATCGGAATTAAGGAATTTTTTAATTCCTCAATCCCTACATTCACAAATTCGCTTATTAGTGAGGATTATTAATGTCTTCCATGATTGATGATCTTTTAAACCCAGAATTTCTTCCAGATAAAACAGAAATGGTCTCACTAATTCAGACTCACATCTCGATAGTTTTTCTTGCAGATGGATTTGTATACAAAATAAAAAAACCTGTCAATTTTGGATTCTTAGACTTTTCAACCTTGAAAAAACGACACTATTACTGTCATCAAGAGATTATACTTAACCGGCGATTATCAAAGGATATATATATAGATGTATTACCAATACTCTATGATGGCCAAAACTACAGAATGGGAATAGGGGAGGGAAGGATTGTTGAATATGCAGTTAAAATGAAAAGGCTCCCTGATGAAATGCTTATGAAATCAGTGTTTTTTCGGGGAGAATTAAAGGGCGAGCATTTAAAAAAGGTTGCTCAAGTTCTTGCAAGATTCCATCAAAAAGCCAGTAATTCCATGAATATTAATAAATTTGGCGAGCCGGAAATATTCAAGATTAATACCGATGAAAATTTTGCACAGATCCAGAAATATATTGGAACGACAATTCAAAAAAGAGATTTTAATACTCTCAAACAATGGACTGAAAATTTTTACCATTCGAACAGGCCTCTTTTCATGAACAGGATAAAGAGTAAAAAGATACGGGACTGCCATGGGGATCTTCATATGGAGCATATTTGCCTTACAGAAAACCTTCCAATATTTGATTGCATTGAATTTAACAACAGATTTAGGTATACTGATACTATAGCTGATATTGCTTTCCTGCTTATGGATTTGGAATATTTTGAAGGAAACAGTCTTTCTGAAAACCTTTGGGATTTCTATAAGAAAATAGCAAATGAGCACGATGTGAATTCCTTGCTTGCCTTTTATAAGATCTATCGGGCAATTGTGAGAGGGAAGGTAAATAGTTTTCAGCTCGATGATGAAAATATAGGGATGGAAAAGAAAAAAGAAGCCATAGAAATATCAAGAAAATATTTCAGACTTGCCAAATCATATATAGAATAAGGTAATTATGAAGGAAAATTTTGTAGGTTTCATGAAAAAGGAACTGCAACCTGAAACAGTAGTGATCGCATGTGGGCTTCCTGCCTCATACAAAACGGAAACCACAGAAGTTATAGCCAAAATTAAAGGCTATAAGATAATACGGACGGACCTGATAAGGCTTGAAGTGCTAAAAAATGAGGACATATTTGACGAAAAAGTCGCGTCCAATATGAAAAAAAGGGAACTTGTTTACGATGAAATGTTTTCTCTTGCAGATGAGCTTGCAGGCAAAGGTGAAGGAATCATTCTGGATGCAACCTTTATTACCCAGGAGCTGAGAAGAAGGGCTGCCGAGGTAGCTGCAAGACATAACAGGGTCTTTGTTATTCAACAGACCCAATGCCCCCAGCAGGTTTCCTTTAAAAGGATATCGCAGAGAACCAAGGAAAATTATGAGTCAAATGCCTTAACTATTCAGGCCTACCTAAATAATAAAAAAAATTTCCAGCCACTTGATCTGGATGATTTGAAAAGCCTCTATCCTTCTCTACATATTTTACATCTTCTGGTTGATACGACTTCGGATTTGATTGATGAATGGAGAGTAATTGGCAAGGTAACACAGTAAGTGGGCTAAATTTAGAACTGGCTAATTAATGCCTAGCAGGCGGCTTCACTCAGATGCTGGTTGCACGCATATTTTGTCAAATATTAAAAATCAAGAATATAATAACAAATTGTCAATGCAAATGGAAAAGATACCTAAATCGGTCGGGATAATTTTCAAGCACGATTTTGAGCCTGCAAAAAGGGAGTGTCAACGATTAAAGGATTGGTTTATGGAAAGAGGAATAAAGGTATACACAGAAGAGATGACATCGAGTCCAGCCTTAAACCAATACCTTGAGGAAGAAACAGTTATACCAGATACAGCCGACTGGGTTGTTGTATTAGGTGGAGATGGAACATTATTGGGAGCCGCCAGAAAGATTGGACGATATGGTCTGCCTATTTTGGGTATCAATCTTGGAGGATTAGGTTTTTTAACAGAGATTCCATTAAAAAGGCTTTATGAGGACATAGAAAAGCTTATAACTGGGGAGATAGCTGTTGAAGCAAGGCTCATGTTACAGGCTAGCATTTTAAGAAATAATGAGGAAAAATGTCGTTTTTCAGTCTTAAATGATGTGGTTATCAACAAAGGTGCATTAGCCAGAATTATTAATCTTAGGGTATCTATTGATGGTCGTTTTTTAACGACCTTTAGAGCAGATGGGTTGATAATATCTACTCCTACCGGCTCAACAGGTTATAATCTTTCTGCTGGAGGTCCGATAATCTACCCGGATTTAGAGGCATTGATATTAGCTCCAATATGCCCATTTACATTGACACATAGGCCTATTATATTGCCTGATAAATCAATAATTGAGATAGAAATAGGGGAAAATAGCGAGCAAGTTACCCTTACTTTTGATGGTCAAGTTGGCTTTGATCTTATAAATAAGGACAGGGTTGTTATCTCTAAGTCAGAAAAAAAGCTGAAACTAATTAAATCCCCTGGTCAGGACTATTTTGACATTTTAAGAACAAAACTGAAATGGGGTGAATCCTCTTACAATGAGACAAACCGGTAAGTATCTATTATCTATAGATAGAAAGGAAATATGTTATTTGCAATGGATAATAGAATCCTACAATGGTATGGCATCTATGAGAACTATTAATCCAGCAAATGGTGAGATTGAAATCTCTATAGCACCTGGGTGTAAGGAAGATATTGTTTCACTTATAGAATCTTTAAAAGAAGAAGGAAGTATCCATGTTAGTAAAGAAAAATTTTATTGACATGGTAAACTTTGCTCTGGGGTAGGCACGGAGGTGCCACTTGGACCAATTATTTTATATAAAAACCTTTGGGTGTCAGATGAATGTGCATGATTCTGACACTATCAGCCAGATCCTTCTAAATAAAGGTTATAAACAAACAGATAGCATCAAAGACGCTCATATTGTCTTGATTAATACCTGTACGGTCAGAAATAAAGCTGAACAAAAGGCATTAACCCTTATTGGTCGCGTAGCTTCTTTAAAGAGAAAAAGGCCAGATATGATTTCTGGCATCATTGGATGTGTAGCCCAAGAAAAAGGAACAAATCTCCTAAAACACTTTCCCTCTGTTGATTTGGTCTTGGGACCACGAAATATTTACCGCATAGATGATTTTCTTGCTAAAATCAAAGAAGGAAGAGGGAGGATTTCCTCCCTTGATTTAACCTGGGAACCAGCCTCATTTCCCAATTTTAACGGCTACCTAAAAGGAAGGGTTACAAGTTTTGTAAAAATAATGGAGGGATGTGATAATTTTTGTTCTTATTGCATTGTCCCTTTTGTAAGGGGCAGGGAGACAAGCCTTCCAGCAAAAGAAATAAT
>DAOVDY010000106.1 GCA_030669265.1 Desulfobacteraceae bacterium
CGGGTCAAATATACTTTTAAGGGCCATAAATACATAGGCATAGGTAAAATTGTACACAACATTACCACCCCAGTCCACATGGGGAGAAGAACCATCAAGGTTTACCATTATATCGCTCCCTTTCACCTCAACAGCCACCCTTATGACCACATCCTCTTTGCCCTCCATCTGTTCTACAATCCCTTCTGCTCGATAAACCCCATCAGATATCTTCTCAATGGCCTCCCTCATGCTGTTTTCTGTACGGCTGATAATTTCATTTGCCAAATCATCAAGGCCATCCATGTTATACTCTTCAAGCATCTGACATATCTTTTCTGCACATACATGATTTGCTGCTATCTGTGAACGGATATCACCTATTACCTCATCAGGAGTGCGAACATTCCAGCGAATCATTTCAATTATAGCCTCATTAAGAGTTCCGCCATCATAGAGTTTTACCAACGGTATGAACAGGCCATCCTCATATACATCATGATTATCAGATGATACGCGTCCACCGATGTCAGAATGATGGAAAACACAGGCCGTAAAGGACGTTAGTTTATCCTTATAAAAAATGGGGCTCATTACACAGACATCGTTTAAATGTCCAGCAAGTGCCCATGGATCATTAGTTATGAATACATCTCCGTGCCTGTAACTATCTGAAGGCATTTTATTAACAAGATTCTTGATTCCTAAGGCCATAGCCCCAGACTGTCCAGGGGTCGCAAAGGTGCCCTGGGCAAGTTCCCTTCCTTTGCGGTCAGTGAACATGCATGTATAGTCATGGGCGTCTCTCAGCAGGCTTGAAAAAGCCGTACGTGCAACAGTGCTGTCCGCCTCATCCACAATAGAAATCAATCTACGCCAGAATATCTCTAAAGTTATAGGATCAAACTCCTGTCCCATTCTAATACCTCCTGAATTAGCTGATAGCTCATGGATAACAGCAATTAGTGCTATAAACTCTGAGCTATGAGCTAAAAGTTACTTTGCTAAATCTATCCATAGGAAGCCAAAGTCATCTACAGCGATAGGCGCATCTTCGCCAACAATAACCGTTGATTCTCTTTCTTCAATGATTGCAGGGCCTTGAAATTTTGCACCAGGGTACAATTTGTACCGGTCATAAACAGTGTAAGGGATAAAATCCTTAGCAATCCCGGAGTATGCCTGGCGTTTACCCTTTATCGCATCTTTGAAAGACCCTACCTTTTTTGTGGCCTTAGGCAGCTTTAGAAGCCGTTCTGGAAGGCTCGCTCTCACCTTGAAGTTTATAAACTCCACTGGAGAATCAGGATAGGTTCTACCGTATAGCTTCTTATATGTTTCATCAAAACGCCTTCTCACTTCTTCTGTTTTTACTTCAATGAAATTACTTTCAGGGATAGGGATATTGGTTTCAGAGCCTTGTCCCACAAAACGAACATCTACAGAGCGCTCAAATTTTATATTTTCCTCTGTACCTGATTTCTGTAGAGTCTTGGTTCCCTCTACCTCCATCTCCTTAAAAATCTTTTCTATTTCACCAAAATCAGCCGCATTAAGAGCAACCTTATGGCTCCTAACCAGATCAAATGCCCTGGGGGCAGTAAAAAAGCCCAGGGCCGAGCCAACACCAGCATTCGGTGGAACTATTAGCTGAGGTGATCCCAATTTTTTGGCCAGACCATAGGCGTGTACTGGACCTGCCCCACCAAAGGCAGCAAGAGTTGCAACCTTTGGATTACCACCCTTTTCTGCAATATGAGTCTTTGCTGCTGCAGCCATGGTTTCGTTAATGAGGTCATGGACACCCCATACAGCCTGTATGAATAGAACGCCTAATGGTTTAGCAATCTTTTCCTCAATGCCACACCTGGCAGCCTCCCTGTCGAGCTTCATTTCTCCACCCAAAAAGTAGTTCTCGTCCAAATAGCCTAATAACAGATCAGCATCAGTCACTCCTGGTTCAGTACCTCCCCTTCCATAACAAATAGGGCCTGGATCTGCTCCAGAACTCTCTGGCCCAACCTGCAGAGTTCCCATTTTGCTCACCTTGGCAATACTGCCCCCTCCAGCCCCGATCTCCATCAAGTCAACAACTGGCACCTGAATGGCTAGGCCGCTCCCTTTCATGAACCTCTGAACTCTTCCTACCTCAAAGGTGGGAACTACACCAGCAACTCCCCCTTGAATCAAGCACGACTTTGCTGTGGTGCCTCCCATGTCAAAACAAAACATTTCAGGGATATCGAAAAGTTTTCCATAATACTGGCCTGAGATAACGGCCGCTGTTGGTCCTGACTCAATAATCCTGACAGGAAATTCCGCTGCTGTTTCAACTGATGTGATGCCACCGCTTGAAAGCATAATAAAGAGCTTGCCTGTGGAACCAATGGCCTCTAATCTCTCAGAAAGTTTGGACAAATATCTACCTGTTAAAGGCTTTACATAGGCGTTTGTTGCTGTCGTGCTTGTTCTTTCATATTCTCTTATCTGTGGTAAGACCTCGTAAGAAATTGAGACCGAAAGGTTTGGGGCTTGCGTGTGTATGATATCCTTGATCATCAACTCATGAGCCGGGTTCTCAAAAGAGTTAAGGAGGCAGACAGCAATTGACTCAATGCCCATCTCGATCAATTGCCTTACAACCTCTCTCGTCGCCTCAGGATCCAGGGGTTTCAATACCTCACCATTGCTTCGAATCCTTTCATCAACCTCTAAGCGAAATCTCCTAGGGATCAATGGTCTCGGGAATTCAGAAAAAATATTATATGGGGCATATCGGATTTCTCTGCCAAGCTCTAGGACATCCCTGAAACCCTTTGTGGTGATGAGTCCGGTTTTCGCTCCCTTTCTCTCTATAATTGAATTGATGACAAGAGTTGTGCCATGTATCACTTCATCCAACTTACCTATAAAGCCAGGGGTCTTTTGTTCCATTTCCCTTATTCCTTCTTCCACTGCATCCGAGGGATCATGAGGAGTAGTCAGGCACTTGTTAATCTGTATTTCCCCTGTCTGGTCATTAAGTAAGACAAAATCGGTAAATGTGCCACCAATGTCACAGCCCAAGCGATAACATTTATCAGACATAAAATCCTCCAGCTTTTACAAACTACACAAGCTGATTATCAATTTGTCCTCTATTTGTCAATTACCTTCTCACTACACATGATAGATGTCAAAACCTATGTAAAATTGTATCGCGATATCCTCTTTTATAAAATAGCGTCTTGTGAACACTAACATTTTTTTATTGAAAATTATTCCAATTTGGAATATTCTTAAAATGAATAAAATAATGAGCTACTATGAGCTTTAAATTGTCACCAGAATATGCCCTGCTCGGTATTCTCATGACCGGCCCAAAACATGGTTATGAGATGCATAGCTATTTCTCATCTAACATGGATCAATTCTGGCGCCTAAGTATGAGCCAAATCTATGCCTTATTGAAAAGGATGGAAAAAAATAAGATGGTGGTATCAAAGGGTGAATGGCAAAATAATAGGCCAGCAAAAAAGATATTTTCCATCACCCAAACAGGCAAAGAAGGGTTTCTAAATTGGATTTACTCTCCAGTCAATCATGTACGCAACCTGCGCATAGAATTTATGGCCAAGCTCTTTTTTATTAAGGAGCTTAAATTAAAGAGAGCCACAGATATTTTTGATAAACAGATCGAAATTTTGCAGGAAAAACTACATTTACTACAGCCTCCAAAAGAAAAGATTATGGATGAGTTTCAAAAAGCCCTTCATTCTTTCAAAATTGCCCAGACCACCTCTGCTATTGAGTGGCTAAAGGAATGTAAAACCTTTTTTTCTTGTAAATATTGAGCCACTAAGTCACAAAGACACAAAGGATATTAAATGGTCAATAAAAAATTCTAAATTATATAATCTTAGTGCCCGCCCTGGCGCGACTTCCGTGGAATAAGCTCTTTACGCTGTAAGGTGCATCAAACAGATGCCGTAGATCAAAGCCCTCTCAAATCAGGTCTGGGCCAGGGACTTTGTGTCTTTGCGGCAACAAAATGGGCTAATATAAATAGAAATGGAGTAATCGCATGGGTATCTTAGTTGATGAGAATACAAAGGTTGTTGTCCAAGGTATTACAGGAAACGAAGGCACATTCCATACAAGACAAATGTTGGCTTATGGCACCAATATTGTGGCTGGTGTAACACCTGGTAAGGGTGGAGAAAAGGTTGAGGGTATACCGGTTTTAAATAGGGTAAAGGATGCTGTGGATATTTACGGTGCCAATGCCTCATGCATCTTTGTACCACCACCATTTGCTGCTGATGCCATGATCGAGGCCGCTGATGCAGGAATAGATGTCATTGTGTGCATTACCGAGGGGATTCCTACGCTTGATATGATTAAGGCAGTTACCTTTATTAGAAAGTGTGGCGCTGTCCTGATCGGCCCAAACACTCCGGGAATTATCTCACCAGGGAAGACAAAGGTGGGGATAATGCCAGGCCATGTACACAAACAGGGAAGTATTGGTGTGCTCTCCAGGAGTGGGACTCTCACCTATGAGGTTGTAGACCAACTGACACGGGTTGGGTTGGGGCAATCTACCTGTATTGGTTTAGGTGGAGATCCAATCGTCGGGGC
>DAOVDY010000208.1 GCA_030669265.1 Desulfobacteraceae bacterium
CTCAAAAGATGGGAGGAAATGGCTTTGATTTTCAGGATCCATCTCAGATTATGGATGAAATGTCCACGCTAACCTCAAGCTACGGAGGCATTAGCTTTGAGAGGTTAGAGAATGGTGGAATCCAGTGGCCATGTCCGGATAACAAACATCCAGGCACACCCATATTACATGCTGAAAAATTTACCAGGGGAAAGGGTAAATTTATACCATTAGAATACAGACCATCAGCAGAACTTCCTGATGATGACTACCCTCTGCTCCTTACCACAGAAAGGAGCAGGTACCATTTTCATACTGGCACAATGACGCGAAAGGTGAGTGGGCTCGACGCGTTGGTGTGTGAGGGCATGGTGGAAATAAACCCAAAGGATGCCTCGTCATTGAGTATTATAGATGGTGAGATGGTAAAGGTTATATCCAGGAGAGGGGCTGTTATGGCAAAGTCTAAAGTGACAGAGGTCACACCAGTGAAGGTTGTGACTATGAACTTTCATTTTGCAGAATGCCCCACCAATCAATTAACTAATCCAGCCCTTGACCCTGTGGCCAAAATACCCGAATTTAAGGTATGTGCAGTTAGGTTAGAAAAGGTTCAGAAATAGTTTTGTTTGGAGGTGTAAATTGCATAAGATATTAGTAAAGGAAGAGTTAGTACCAAATATGCATCTGGTCAAATTTTCGGCACCGGCTATAGCTAATAAGGCTAAGCCAGGTCAGTTTATTATTATTACTATTGATGAGAAAGGAGAAAGGATTCCGCTCACGATCGCTGATTGGGATCAGACTGAAGGCTCTATCACCATAGTATTCATGGAGGTAGGAACTACAACCCAGCGCTTTGCCTTATTCAATGCTGGAGATTCCATTGACAGCCTTGTAGGGCCCTTGGGCATCCCGGCACATATTGAAAAAGTTGGCACCGTGGTCTGTGTTGGTGGTTGTTATGGTATAGCAGCCATGATGCCAATTGCCCGTGCCATGAAGGAAGCAGGGAACAAGGTTATCTCAGTCATAGAGGCAAGGAGCAAGTATCTCCTTTTTTGGGAAGATGAATTGAAAAGGGTGAGTGATCAGTTGATAGTGACTACTGGTGATGGTTCATATGCCCCTCAAGGATGGATCCCTGACCAGCTTAAGCAGATATTTGAGGGGGGAGAGAAGGCCGATCTTATTTTTGCCATTGGTTGTACTTATATGATGAAGCTTGCCTCTGAGACATCAAAACCTTTTGGCATCAAGACAATTGTTCATCTTAACTCGATAATGGTAGATGGCACAGGCATGTGTGGTTGCTGTAGGGTGTCAGTTGGTGGAGAAACCAAGTTCGCCTGTGTTGATGGCCCTGAATTTGACGGTCATCAAGTAGATTGGGATGTACTCCTATCTCGGCAAAGGAGTTATCACGATGAAGAGATCCTCTCGTTGCAAGAGTGGGAGAGTCGAAACTGGCGTGGAACCAGATAAGTGCCTAAAGTTAAGGAACAAAGATGCAAAGGCAACAGTAAAATTTTAGTTCACTTACAATTTTAGTTCACCCTGGCCCAGACCCGCCTGCCAGACGGCGGGCAGGGCGGGCTTTAGGCACTTTTTTTAAGGATGGAGGAATATCGTAATGGAGGAGAAAGAAAAAAAGGAAAAAAAGGAAAAGATTCCCCGGCAACCAATGCCTGAGCAGAAGCCCAAAGTCAGAGCGAGAAACTTTGACGAGGTTCCTTTTGGCTATTCCCCGGAGACAGCTATGTTAGAGGCGAGCAGATGCATTCAGTGTAAAAATCCTTCCTGTATAACTGGTTGTCCAGTAGATATAGATATCCCTGCATTTATAGCTAAGATCAAGGAAGGTGACTTTGCAGGCGCAATAGCAAAGATTAAGGAGAAAAATGCACTCCCTGCGGTCTGTGGCAGGGTATGTCCCCAAGAGGTACAATGTGAAAATGTCTGCATCCTTGGCAAGAAGGGAGAGCCTGTAGCCATTGGCAGGTTAGAGAGATTTGCTGCCGACTGGGAGAGGGCTCAAGGCGAGGTTTCAATCCCTGAAAAGGAGCCTTCTACAGGAAAAAAGGTTGCAGTGGTCGGCTCAGGGCCATCAGGCCTGACTGTGGCGGGAGATCTTATTCTCAAGGGCCATGATGTTACCGTATTTGAGGCCTTTTTAATTCCCGGAGGGGTATTAGTATACGGAATCCCGGAATTTAGATTGCCAAAGTCAATTGTAGCTGCTGAGGTGGACTACATGAGAAAGCTGGGTGTTAAATTCCAGGGCGATACGGTTGTTGGCGCCACTATTACAGTTGATGAACTCTTTGAAGAGGGTTATGATGCAATATACATAGGTGTAGGAGCTGGACTTCCTGTATTTTTAGGAATACAGGGTGAAAATCTGATTGGTATTTATTCTGCTAATGAATATCTGACCAGAAGTAACCTGATGAAGGCCTATCTGTTCCCCGAATATGACACACCAATAATAAGGGGTAATGATGTGGTTGTCTTTGGAGCAGGGAATGTGTCAATGGACTCTGCCCGGACAGCGCTACGTCTTGGTGCTGATAGGGTAAGGATTGTTTATCGCAGGTCCAGAGAGGAGATGCCTGCCAGGACCGAAGAGATCCATCACGCTGAGCAAGAGGGAGTAGAGTTTGTTCTCCTTGCAGCGCCCCTTAATTTTATTGGAGATGATGATGGGCGTTTGAAAGGATTAAGATGTCAGAGGATGGAGTTGGGTGAGCCTGATGCGTCAGGTAGGCGCCGGCCAGTTCCGATTGAGGGTAGCGAGTTTGAGACAGAGTGTGATACAGCAGTTGTTTCTATAGGTGCTGGTGCGAATCCTTTATTAACCAAAGCAACTCCTGATATTCGATTGAATAAATGGGGTAATCTCATTGCCGAGCCTGAAACTGGCAAGACAACCAAAAAAGGTGTTTGGGCCGGTGGTGATATTGTTACAGGACAGGCAACGGTTATCCTGGCCATGGGCGCTGGCAGAATGGCAGCCAATTCCATTCATGACTATCTAACACTTGGTTGGTAAAAAAAGGTGGGTTTATTGTGTTTGTCGAGTTCATTGAGTTTGTTAAGTTTGTATGATTCATAGAGTTTAACACAACAAACCCAATAAACACAAGAAACTCAAGCAACTTTTTATTTTTAATTAGGGCGATCTTTCTTCATAAAGACTGGTGCCTCAGG
>DAOVDY010000127.1 GCA_030669265.1 Desulfobacteraceae bacterium
TAGTGATATAATTCCTAATATAATGCCTTATCTTAAGGTTCATAATCCACATAAGTTCAGCCAACTCTCTTATAAAAGGAAGGAGGACCAGCAAATTGATCTTCTTTTAAATATTTCCCCTTTAAAAGAATATGATGGAAGCAAGAAAGGAGAAATACTTGTTTTTCAAGATACGACTCGCATTAGGGAGATGGAGCAAGAGGTCAAGAGAATGGAAGATCTGGCCATGCTTGGAGAATTAGCCGCTGGAATCGCCCACGAGATAAGGAACCCTTTAGCTTCAATAAGTGGCTCTATTCAGGTCTTAAATGATAGCTTGTCAAAAGAGGAAGCCCATATTAACAGAAGGCTAATGGAGATTGTTTTAAGAGAAGTAAGCCGATTAAATAATCTTGTAAATGATTTTTTACAGTTTGCTAGGCCCCAAAGGACAGAAATTGAAGAATTTGATCTTAATCAATTGATTATGGATACCTTTTATATATTTCAAAATAGCCAGAAGTGGTCTAAGCATTTAGATGTGGAAACAAAAATTTTTGGCCCCTTAAAGATCAAGTCAGATCCACAACAGCTAAAACAGGTATTTTGGAATATTTTTCTGAATGCATCCGAGGCCATGCCCAAAGGCGGACTTATCTGTGTTAGCGCGGAGAAAGAAACGAGTTTTCAGGGTTCAAGTGAATCTGTAGAGTCAGTAAGGATAAAAATTGAGGATAATGGACCAGGTTTAGATCCAAAAATAGCTAAGGAAATATTTAAACCTTTTTCTACAACGAAAAAAGATGGATCTGGCCTCGGTTTGGCCATAGTTAAACGGCTTGTAGAGGGTCTTGGTGGTGAGGTTTCAGGTGAAAATCTGGCTCGTGAGGGGGCCATGATAACCATCATTTTACCTATTTCTATAGATAAAGAAGTGAGTAACGAAAGCTAATATCTAAAATTGTGGATAGAAGTACATGGAATGTGGGAATTAGGAATGCATGTATCTCAACAAGCTTGGTTTTCCAAAATAATACATCCGAGTAGATATTTAGGGGATGAAATAAATTCTATTCAGAAAGATCCTTCCGCTGTCGATGTCTCCATTGCTTTGGCCTTTCCTGATGTTTATGAAATCGGGATGTCTCATCTGGGATTAAAAATTTTATACCATATATTAAACTTACAGGACTGGCTTTTAGCAGAAAGAATCTTTGCCCCATGGGTAGATTTAGGATCTGTGTTAAAAAAGAAAGGCATTCCTCTTGCCTCTCTTGAATCAGGGAGACCTCTGTCTGAATTTGATATTATTGGTTTTAGTTTGCAGCATGAGCTTTGTTATACAAATATTCTGTACATGCTTGATCTTGGAAACGTGCCCCTCCTAGCAAAAGAGAGGGAATCCATACACCCTCTGGTTATCGCTGGTGGCCCTGCGTGCTTTAATCCTGAGCCGGTAGCCGCACTATTTGATGGTATTGTCATAGGTGATGGAGAGGAAGGAGCACTTTCAATTTGTCAAATCGTAAGGGAATGGAAATTGGATGGGCGAAATAGCAGGCCTGAGTTATTAAAAGAGCTTGCAAAGATTAATGGCATTTACATTCCCTCTTTTTTTAAAGTGCATTACCATACAAAAGGAAACATACACCATATTGAGTCGCTGAGGGAAGGATATGAGGGCGTTGAAAAGGCTATCGTTTCTGATCTTAATTGCTACCCTTTTCCTTCAAAGCAAATAGTCCCATTTACCGAGCTGGTTCATGATCGATTCACCATTGAGATTGCGAGGGGTTGTAGCAGAGGGTGTCGTTTTTGTCAGGCTGGCATGATATATAGGCCTGTGAGAGAACGGGATCCTCTTGAAATAGTGCGCATAGCCGAAAGAGGTTTAAATGAGACGGGATTTGAGGATCTATCTCTTCTCTCTTTAAGTTCAGGTGATTACAGTTGTATCCTTCCGTTATTAAAGGCGTTAATGCGAAAGGTGGCAGAAAGACATGTTGCTATTAGTTTCTCTTCATTAAGGATTGATACAGCCATTTCTTTATTGATGAAGGAGATAAAGAAGGTCAGGAAGACGAGTTTTACAGTTGCACCTGAAGCTGGGAGCCAGAAACTTAGAGATATTATTAATAAGGGATTGACAGATGATCAGATTTTACATTCAGCTAAGGATATTTATGAGGGAGGCTGGAACCTGATCAAGCTTTATTTTATGATAGGTCTTCCTTCTGAGGAAGATAGTGATCTTATTTCCATTGTTGAATTAAGTAAAAAAATTTCCAGATTAGGGCCTCAAGGAAGAAAGGGACATGTGTTAAATGTAAGCATTTCCCCTTTTGTTCCTAAGTCACATACTCCTTTTGAGTGGTTTCCCCAGCTTGAACTTGAAGAAGGTAAACGAAGAATCAATTTTATCAGGGAACGACTGCAGAGCCATAGAGTGAAGGTCAAATGGAATAATCCAGAGGCGAGCTGGTTGGAAGGTATCTTTTCAAGGGGTGATAGGAGATTAACTAAAGCATTACTCGAGGCGTGGCAACAGGGTGCGCGTTTTGACAGCTGGAGTGAACACCTTAACATAGATACCTGGAAAAAGGCGTTCAAAAAATGTAATCTTGATCCGAATTTTTACCTTCTTCGAGAAAGAGAGCATGATGAGATTTTGCCGTGGGATCATATAAATTCTGGCATATCCAAAGAGTTTTTGCTGAGCGAGTGGCAAAAGGCTATGGAGGGCAAAAAAACACCTGATTGCAGACAGTATTGTTCGGACTGTGGAGTCTGTAGCGACTCTAACATTTCTCCAGTGTTATTTGATACCTGGCGCCCCTTGGAAGAAAAGGAAAGGCTGAAGCCAAAACAACCAAACGAAGGAGGGAAAAGGTATAGGCTATGTTTTACAAAACTTGAAAAGACCCAATATCTTAGCCACTTAGAGCTCATTAAGGTGTTTATAAGGGCGTTCAGAAGAGCTGGGATGGATTTAGTGTATTCTAGTGGCTACCATCCTATGCCAAAGGTCTCCTTTGCAGTCGCACTCCCTGTGGGAACAGAATCCTTAAACGAAATAGTGGATGTTCAGGTTAGAAATATTCAAAATACATCACTCACAATCAAGAAACTTAATAAGGAACTGCCATCTGGTATCAGGGTTCTTTCTATGGAGGAGATAGGAATAAAGGAGTCTCCTCCCAGAATTAAAGAAAGCTATTTTCATATCCAGATGAATGGATATTTCAACAAAGAAGCTGTGGATAGGTTTTTGATGTTAAAGTCCTGCTTAGCTGTTAAGAAACGCAGAAATGGTGAAACAACAGTTGATATTCGATCTCAGGTGAAGGCATTACATGTGTTATCCAATGGCGAGCTGGAGTTAATTGTAAGACATGGAAAAGGATCGGAACTGAAGCCAACTGAGATTATAAAGAAGGTATTTACGCTCTCTGACAGCCAGATACAAGGAATAAGGGTTTTAAAAACAAAAAGTCTTATTACCCCCTGAGAAACTTAATCTGGAACAGAGCATGCAGATGTCTTTTTTTGCTTTATGCCCTTGAAACAAGGTCCCGTGCTCGGGTCCGGATAATCGGGATTTATTGCAACGTGACAATTACTATTATAATCTCCGTCTGGCAAATCCCGATTATCCGGACCACTCCTGTGCCTTTATGAAGGCATAACAAAAAAAGACATCTGCATGCTCTACGTAGAGTTTCTTTCATGGATAACCCTGATGCGAAGCGTTGGGGTCATTTGCTGAGAAGTGAATACAGGAGCAGTTCATGAAAAAATATGCCCTGATCATAGATCATGAGGTTTGCTGGGGATGTAAGACATGTGAAGTAGCATGCAAACAAGAAAACAATTCAACTGATGGTATTAAGTTAATCTCTGTCTCAGAAGATGGCCCTAAGATAATCAATGGTACATTGGATTTCTCTTTTCAGGTGAATGTCTGCAGACACTGCGATGATCCCCCATGTGCAAAGGCTTGCGCAGAGGAGGCTATTAGCATAAGAGAAGATGGTATTGTAGTTATAGATTATGAGAAATGTACTGGATGTCAGGCTTGCATAGAAGCATGTCCTTACGATGCCATTGCCTTTGACATGAATAAAGGCATCGCACAGAAGTGTAACCTTTGCCATCATAGGGTGGATAAGGGACTCATCCCCGCATGCGCTGACAACGTTTGTCTCGCTCATTGTATCTATTTTGGAGACCCAAATGAGATTGAGCAGAGGATGAAACACCGCTTATAGTCCGATCTTCCCGGTCATGGTTTCCTGGACTCATACCTCCGGCCCTATATGGCCATACTCCGTTTGACAGATCACCGTCTTAAGCCC
>DAOVDY010000155.1 GCA_030669265.1 Desulfobacteraceae bacterium
GGAAAGCATATCCCCATTTTATTAGTTCGGGTAATTAGCCGAAATTTTATAACATCTTTAATTTATTAAAAAATCAAGGGGGATGTTATAGGGGATGAAATGGGTATAGTGGGTACCCATTATTTAGGTGGAAGGCAATAATTTCACATACTTATCTTTGATCCAGCTTGGATTCCAGATATGCCTTAAGGTTGATTCCTGAATTATGTAAATCCAGTTTTCTTCGAATATTTTTCCGGTGGGACATAACAGTGGCTGCCGAAACATACAGGTGTTTTGCTATTTCTTGACTTGACATTCCATTTCTAATTAATGAGGCAACACGTAACTCGGTTGCGGAAAGAGAAAGGGGGATTTTTATGTCATTGGCCAAATCCGACGTCAAATCTCTGACATATCCAATTAACAGATCAAAATCTGTTTTATATCTTTCCAAGTTTTTGTCCTGCCTAAGCTTTTCTATAATTGGCATAACAAAATTCTGTGTCCTCTGAATTATCCGCTTTTCAGATTCCCTCCGAGTGATATCTAAATTTCTTGCAAGGACAGATAAGGCTCTGTTATTTTCCTCTAACTGTTTGTTTAAGACCTCCAACTCTGCCTTTCTTTCTTTTACTGCCTGCACATCACGCTTTTGCTGGGTGATATCTCGAATGATGCCCTGGTATCCCAGGATGCTTCCATCGTGTGCCTTACGCACCGTTGCAGAGTTGAGAACGTATATTTCTGCTCTATCCTTTGTTTGGAGCTTTACTTCATAGTTTTTCACTGATCCCTTTTGAATAATCTCTTTCGTAAACCTAACTCTGTCAATGGGATTAATGTATCTATCAACGGCGTTACTATTTATTGCCTCCTCTCTGGTATAGCCGAAGAGATCCAGGAAAGACTGGTTAACATCAACATATTCGCCGTTTCGTTTGGTAATATAGATTGCATCTCTTGAATCTTCGAAAAGCCTGCGCCACTTCTCCTCACTCTCCCGCAGCGCCTTTTCTGCCTGCACCTTCTCAGTTATGTTCCTCGTAATCTGAATAAGATTTACAATATCACCTGATTCGTTTTTAATAGGTACAGTATAGGTATCCCAATATGTTTCTCCTTTTATGCCCTTTGAATAAGGTTGATGTAAAATAGCATGTTCAATGTTACCAGATTTAAGCGCCTTTTTGGTTGGACATTCAGGACATGGGCTATCTCTGCCCACAAATACTCTATAGCAAAATTTACCTACTAATTCTTCAGGGCTTATATTAATTTCTCTGGTTGTTGTTTTATTTGCCCAGATTATTCTCATATCCCTATCAATGAGTCTGATTCTGTCAATTGATGCATCAAGGATTGCCTTTTTCTGGGCCTCGCTTTCACGCAGAGACTTCTCGGCCCGTGAAAAGAAATCTTTGCTCTTGACATTATTCATTTTTTCATCCCCTTAATAATCTAATGCTCGGCTAAAATGCCCCATTGCGGCACACCACAAAACTATACCCAATGAGCCGTGCACTTCTAAGCCTAGCGACTGAGCAAATAGACGCGCAGCAGCATCGTCAGTCAGGAACCAATCAGCTTTGATTTGACGTGTTAGGGCAATTGCTTCTGCTTCTCCGGAATCGAGTAACCCAACTTGCCGCCAAGAAATGGCTTCGACTCCATGTGGCGGAAATAGATCATCCGCATTGACCCATGCAGGTCGCTTGATTTGCCACTCTGACACGTACTGTCTAAGCTCTATGTCCACTGCTTTCGGTATATGGAGCTCGCCAACTAGCTCCAATAAATCTAAAGATCTCGCCTCACTCAGATGAAGCAATGGACCAGTATTGGAGACGAGAAGTCTCACTTTTTGGTTCCCTTTTGCTGAAGCGCCCACGCGATGTCTTCACGCTGGAATCGTTCTATTAACTCAAAACCATGTCGGTGAACAAACTCTATGAGGGTTAGCCGCATCAACTCCTCTTGACTCTCGAACCATCCATCCTTGATCAGTTTGCCAAGCTCCTCACCTCTTCAACTCAGGAATGATCACTGAGAAAACACTGCATCTCGACAGGGAACATGGCTACAATATAATTATATGCAAAAATCATGCAAAATCAATAGGTTAGTACATTTGCTTTTTATTTTAAAGGGGTTAGCTCTAAACGCACTAAAATGAGATTTGGAATATTGGGTATTAAAGGTTATATATTGGGAAAAAAAATACCACTTTTAAGTAATAAAAGTAATACTTCATAATGGGGAAACGATCACCCTGGCAGGTGAAAAGAGTAAAAAGGAGTGGAAAGTTGTTGTTTGTAACCTCACGTATCACTGATAGCAGAACACTAAGTTTTTTGAAGCGCAAGAGGTAGTATAAGATATGGGAGCTTCGACAGAAAAAGAATAATTATTGTTCCTTTGGCATTCGAGGCAGGTAAGAGAGAAGGCATAAACGGTCATTTATCTGAGATCATGTTTCGCTTTATGCATACTTCGCCATTGCCGTGGGCTTATATATGTATCCCCTAAGCTCCACATGCCCCGCTTAGCTGCCATTGCTTCCCTTTCAGCCTCACGATAGGGAGCAATGTTGAGTCCATCAGGGGGCCTTTCATGGCATACCTCTGCAAGGCCCTTCTTTATCATTGCCATATTAATTGTTTTACCATTTACAGAGATCTCTCCAATGAGATGATTGTATGGATAGGGGCCTAATCCATAGCCCTTAATATCAACCATCTTATTAAGGATTAACTTCTCGAGATATCTCTTTGCCTTGCGTGCATAAGGTTGTCCTTGCTGCTGCTTTCGAAAAGCAATTTCAGGCGCATCAATACCTGCAAGAAGGACATAGAGGATAATATCATGCCCCTGGGCTTTTATGGTATCACCATCATAGACCTTGGTGACGGTGAATTGACCAGCTACGGAGGGGATGGGCAGGGTCAATAGGGCAAGGATGAGGAGCATTGTGTTGATTTTTTTCATAGATAATAAACGCATGTCGTGTATCCCTTTCAAAAATTAATTTTTTAATATTTTTTACTTGTATTCCTTTATGATAACTTTTTGAATTGTACTCCAATTCTCTGGGGCTCTATCCTGACAACTTCTCCTCTGATCTTGATATATTTTTCCTGGTTTGGATATTGAATGGTCAGGATAATGTCCTCTCCAATTGAAAACGATCCTCCGATTTCACTTGTTTCGAGTAACACTCCCCCAATGCTGATATCCTTAATCACACCTTTATTGCTGTGATCCTGTGCAACATAATCGACAGGCACAGAAGAAGACTGCCTTTCATGTCTGCGCATGTCTCGTGATTGCCTTTCCTCTAACTCCGCTATAAGGTCTTGTTGTTCTTCATCAGACATATCATTAATCAATGTAAAAAGGCGATCTTTGTTGGAAGTTGTCATAGTCGATCTCCCCAGCCACTCTTGTGCTTTCACAGTTACGCGGGGCTTGCTGTAATGTGGTAAAACCTCTGCGTGGTGATTGTTCCTTTGTCAACAAGCAATTGAGCGACGTGCTACTCCTTTTTCTCTAAAACGTAAGGATTATCACTTGACTTTCTTTTTTACATAGAAATTCGTCAAAGGTCTATTAAAAAATATTAACTGCTCAGGTTCAAAGTTCAGGGGCCCAGTGAAATACGCTTTGCTATTGCTTACGCCAATTTGACGGGCTAAATTTCCTGGTAAAATAGAGATTCAAAGTTTATAATCGATTAATTGGCGACGGGTTAGTTTTTATCAGGAACTATAGCACGGGCAAATTGGGTTAGAAAAAGAAAAGCGGA
>DAOVDY010000044.1 GCA_030669265.1 Desulfobacteraceae bacterium
GGATGAGGCGTCTTGTTCCAGAATGGGAAAGGTTTTATAATGCATGGGGATAACTGTGTCTACTCCTAGAAGCTTTGCTGCACGAGTGGCCTGCGGCGGATCCATGGTAAATACGCCCCCAATGGGTAGCATGGCAAGATTAATATGGAAGATCTCACCAAGGATTTTCATTGAAGAAAATATGCCAGTATCTCCGGCATGATAAAGAGTAAAGCCATTTTCCAGCCTTATGATATAACCAGCAGGACTTGCTGTTTGGGAGGAATGAAAGGCCTGGGTCATGGTTATTGAAATACCATCTGAGGTAACTGTGCCGCCAATGTTCATACCCGTACCAAAGACTATCTGGGATTCAGGGATTGCTGCCTCTTCTTTCAACCTGCCTACGGTCTCAGGCATACCCACCAGGGTAGCACCTGTTGCCTTTACGATCTGAGCCGCATCCGTTATATGATCAAAGTGATCATGGGTTATGAGCACTATATCGGCCTTGGTTATATCTTCTGCCTGGCAGGTTGCCAGTGGATTGTCTGTCAACCAGGGATCGATAATTATTATTTTCTCTTTCTCAGATGTGATCTGAAAACCGGCATGTCCAAACCATTTAACTTTTTTGTCTGCCATCATTATACTTCTTTCTATATATTTTCATGCCCAAGATCTTAACATTTGTGTCAAGGCTTTAAGACGTTCTGTGCAAAACGGTAAGTAGGTTTCGTAAAATGGTTATTGGTTGCGCTACTCGAAACGGCAAACGGTTGCGTACCAAGGGCCGAAGACTGATTGGCGGCATCGGTTTGCACATCCCGGGCCGGGAAGGCAGAGCTTCGATAAGATATTAACTAGTGTTCAAACGATTTGGGTATATTATGAGAACCATGCGTATGTGAGACGGGAACTATTAAGTAGCTTGTAGCACAATAAGGGCATCTACAGCTACAGGGCGGCTGCCAGATATGATAACAGGGTTAATATCTATCTCCTTTATCGTATCATTTTCGACACCGATTTTTCCGACATTGATTAATATTTCTGATAGGATATCTCTGTCAACAGGATCCATTCCCCTGACCGCATCAAGTATTTTGTGGGCCTTGATTTCATCCATCATCTCAAGGGTATCCCTTTTCTCCAAAGGTGCAAGGCGAAAAGATACATCCTTTAAGATCTCTGTAAATATACCTCCAAGACCAAACATGACACATGGCCCAAACTGGGGATCTCTGATTAAGCCTATCACTAATTCTCTTTTCCCTTTGATCATCTCCTGGATAAGGATGGAACCGTGGCTGCCATTCATGCCAGCCATAATATTATTAAATGCATCCAGTGCTTCCCTGTCATCTCTGATATCTGTTTGGATGAGTCCTTTTTCTGTTTTATGAGTTATCTCTGGAGAACATCCTTTCATCACGACAGGATAACCGATTTCATGGGTTGCTGAAATAATATCATCACTCTTTTGAATAATTATTTCACGTGTAACTGGAATGTGGTAAGAAGCCAGAACAATCTTGGATTCATACTCCGAAAGTGTCTCCCTACCTTCTTTAAGTGCCTTATCGAGAATATCCATTTAATCTCCTTTTTTTAGCCTATTCATCCCAAAAGATTCTTAGCCATTATGATCTTTTCGATCTCTGTTGTCCCCTCATAAATCTCTGTGATTTTAGCATCCCTAAAGAGCCTCTGAACTTTATATTCAGCGAGATATCCGTATCCTCCATGCATCTGAAGGGCCATATCGGTACATTTAACTGCCATCTGGCCACAGAATGATTTGGCGGCAGCAATAAGCTTATGGTCAATAGCGCCTAAATCAACTCTCCAGGCTGCTTCATATACCAGGTTTCTACCGGCCTGTATCCAAGAAAACATATCAGCTATCTTGAACTGAATGGACTGAAAAGAGGATAAGGGGGCGTTAAAGCTGGTTCTCTTTTTCACATGCTTTATGCTTTCCTCCAGGGCAGCACGTGCTGTTCCAACTGCCTGGGCAGCCACAATAATCCTATCGAGATTAAAGAGATGCATAGCCTCCATAAAACCATTTCCCAATTCGCCTACAAGATTGGAAGCAGGCACCCGGACATTGTTGAAGGAAAGTTCAGCAGTATCAGAGGCTCGAATACCGAGTTTTCCGGTTAAATGATTTGCCTCAAATCCTTCTCGATCTGTTTCCACCATGATCATACTATGTCGAGCATGTCTGTTTGGATTATCTGGGTCGGTTTGAACAAAACAGATGAGATAGTCTGCTCGGTCTCCATTTGTAATAAACATCTTTGAGCCATTGATTATATATTCATCACCTTCTCTCACGGCTGTTGTGAGGGTAGCACCTGCCAAATCGGATCCGGCATCCGGCTCAGTAAATGCAGCGCCCATGACTGCCTCACCTTTTACCAGAGGGGGGAGATATTTCTTTTTTTGCTCCTCAGAGCCAAAGGCCTGTATGATTTCCGCCCCATAGGATGAGATAAGAATTGCTACAGCTATACCTGGATCAACAACAGCAAACTCTTCAAATATCAGACAATACTCCAGCATGCCCATGCCTGGCCCTTCATACTCCTCTTTGATGAATGTTCCCACAAAACCTAAATCTGCTGCCTTTTTATAGATAGCCTCATCAAAGGACTCATCCCTGTCAAATTCTTCCGCCCTATCCGGAAATTCCCCTTCAGCAAACTCTTTGGCTGCCTTCACTATATCCTTTTGTTCTTTGCTTAGCTCAAAATCCATTCCTATTATCCTTTCTTTACTTCCAGTATCTTATCTTTTAGAACAGGAACAATCTTGAATAGGTCATCAACAATACCATAATCGGCCGTCCTGAAAATAGGGGCCTTTGGATCTTTATTTACAGCGATGATTACACCCGCCCCACTGGTCCCGGCCATATGCTGGAAAGCCCCACTTATACCGACTGCTATATAGACCTTAGGGCTGACTGATTTACCAGAGGTACCAACCTGTAAATATTTGGGCAACCAGTTTTTATCGACAATAGGCCTGGAACAGGAAACAACTCCACCAAGAGCTTCAGCAAGTTCTTTAATAAGAGAGATATTTTCTTCTTCTCCGATGCCCCTTCCAACAGAAATAAGAAGTTCTGCCTGGGTTATATCCACATCGCCGGCTGCTGTTTCAACAAATTCTATAAAACTCTTTTTCACCGGTATATCTGTGACAGGAAAGTCTTGTTGAATTATTTGAGCTTTCCTGTCGCCGATTTTATCTTTGGGAAATACACCTGCTCGTATGGTAAGGAGACATCCTTCAGATTTGGCAAAGGAAATATTGCTAAAAATCTTTCCATTAAACATCTGTCTCTGGGCAATAAATGTATTGTCTTTAGGTGTAATATCTATGCAGTCGGTAGCCAAGGGGAGATCAGTCTTAACAGAAAGACAGGGAGCAAGTTCCATTCCCCATGATGTATTACCAATAAGGGTAAGCGCTGGTTTTGACTCCTGAATCAATGTATATATGATCTCTTTATGGATATCTGCATTAAAATTTTTGAGCCTTTCATCATCAAATATAATTATTTTATCAGCCCTGTCGGAAATATTTTCAGCAAGGGATTTCACGTCATGGCCAAGAATAATGGCGGTAACGGTATATGATAGCTTTTGAGCAAGCTCACCAGCCTTCCATAACATCTCAAAGGTTATATCCCTTGTGTCACCAAGTCTATGTTCAACAATAACAAATATTTCGCTCATTATTCCATCACTCCTTTCTTTGTTAGGATTTCGATAAAATCAGAAGCAATTGTGTCTGGGTCTCCGGTTAACATCTGAGCTCCTTCAGTTTCTGGTGGCAGGTATACCTCTTCAACAATAGTCTTGGGAGATAGCTTCTCATCAGATAAGCCTAAATCAGCAAGGTTTATGATTTTTAGCTCTTTTTTAGCGGCCTTCCTGATGCCCAGAATAGAGACATATCGTGGCTCGTTGATACCTGTCTGAATAGTTATTAAGGCGGGGAGCTCGACGAGGGAGGCTTCACCAAGGCCACCTTCAAGCTCTGATGTAGTTCGGGCCTTTCCATCCTCTATTTCAATAGCGGTAACCATACATGCATGATTTAGCTTTAACTCTTCTGCCATCATTATGCCAACCATTCCACCGTTATCGTCGTCGGCAAGTACTCCAGTAAATACGAGATCATATGGTAAATCCTTTACAACACGGGCGAGAATCTTTGAGATTCCAAAGCTATCAAACCGCCTTATATCACCTGCATCAACTCTTATAGCCCTGTCAGCACCCATAGCCAAAGATCTTCGTAAGACCTCTTCGTCGTCCTCGCTACCGACTGTAATGGCTACAACTTCTCCACCGTGCTTCTCTTTCAGGATGATAGCCTCTTCAATTGCGTAGTTATCCCAATCATTTAGAACAAATGCAAGCTGGTCTTTTTTAATCCCTTTTTTCTGCTCATCAATTACTAAATCTACCTCTTCTGTAAGAGGCACCCTTTTAACGCAAACAACAATATCCATACCTTACACCTCCAAATTAGTTGTTATAAAATAATGTAATATCTATCACATATTGCTCAGGTAGGAATTCTAAAGCGTTGAAATCAGAAGCTCCATCAAATCAACTACCTTCATCTGACCTTCTAGTCCACTTGTCTTGATAGCATCATCAAAATTGAGAAGACAAAAGGGGCAGGCCGTAACAATAACATTCGCACCTGCTTCATGGGCCATAGCAACCCTTTTTTCACCCATTCTCATCTCTTCTTCCTCAATGTCATACCAGAGATTAATATCACCACCACCACAGCAAAAGCTTCTATCCCTGTTCCGTTCCATTTCTACTATTTGGATACCAGGGATTGAGGCTAGGATCTTTCTTGGAGCCTCGTAGATACCATTATGCCGTCCTAAATAACAGGGGTCATGGTAGGTATATATGTCTTCATTGTCAAGCGGTTTAGCTGGCTTTAGTTGTCCGCTTTCGATAAGGGGAAGAAAAAAATCTGTATAATGTTTTACAACCAAATCACCAGGGTAGTCGTTTTTCAGTGTATTAAAGGCATGGGGGTCTGTGGTAACAATCTCTCTGAATTTAATTGTCCTGAATGTTTCAACATTCTCTTCCACTAAAAATTGAAAGAGGCCTTCCTCACCGAGTCTTCTCACCTGATGGGCTGAATCCGATTCTCTGGGGCCAAGAATGCCAAATGTTATCCCTGCTTTATTGAGGCCCTTGGCAATAGCCATGGCTACCTGTTGTATCTGGGGATCAAAAGAGGCATAACTGTCAACAAAATAAAGGACATCTACCTCATCTCCCTCTTCAAGGATATTTACAGAGACATCATCTAACTCTTTGACCCAATCCGCCCTTTTACTTGGTGGTTTACCAAAGGGGTTACCTGTTTTCTCAAATCGTAGCAGGGCATCCTGAAAATCCTTAGGAATCATGCCCGATTCAACCATATATCTCCTTAAATCTACCATCTTATCAATATATTCAATAAAGACCGGGCATTCCTCCTCGCAGGCTCCACAGGTGGTGCATGACCAGATTTCGTCAGGGGTGAGAATATTTCCTATCAAGGAAAGGTCCTTGTTTTGTGAATCGGTGTTTCCTTTAAAATTGAAGAGAGGCTTGTTTTGATATGCATAATCCCTGATCTTCAAGGTAACTTCCATGGGTGATAGTGGTCGTCCTACGGTATTTGCCGGGCAGTTATCGGAACACCTGCCGCATTCCGTGCAGGTATAAAAGTCGAGAATATGTTTCCAGGTAAAATCCTCTACCTTTTCCACTCCTAAGGAATCTAATTCCTCAATATTTTCGATATCCCATCGGGGAGGTTTTATAGAACCCTTTTTGAGCTTTCTAAAAAATACGTTGAAGAGGCCCGTAATGATATGAAAGTGTTTCCCAAGGGGGAGATAGTTGAGGAAGACCATCAGTGTCAGAATATGAAGCCAATAATTCCACAGAAAGATAGATTTTAACGTATTTTGACTGAGGCCATGAAAGAGATACACAGCACTGTTTGCACCAGGCAGCCAGAAGGCACTTTTCTCTCCAAGCAGAATTCCACTTCCATCCATGGCCATATCTGTTACCATTAGAAGGCTAATTAGGCCAAGCACTAAATAGGCGTGAAATTTGTGGGCCTTTCCATGCTTAAATTCATATCTGGCAGGTCTCGATATAGCTCGGCGTAATATAGCTGCAATACAGGCAAAAAGGACGATAATCTCGAATATATCTTTAAAGAAATGATAAAATTCCCCTATGGAGCCTCCCATAAATGGAAAAATAAATTCGGCCTTTACTCCAAGCCCATAGAGGGTTATTGACCGTAGAGCAAGAATAACAAAGCCCCAAAAGATCATAATATGTAATATGCCAATCCAGAGATAGCGGGGCTGTCGCCACTGGAGGATGCCGTAGATAAT
>DAOVDY010000176.1 GCA_030669265.1 Desulfobacteraceae bacterium
GGTATGTTACAGGAAAGGAGGAAAAGAGCCTACTTGCACAGATGCTGATCTAGTGTTGGGTTGCCTTAATCCTGACTATTTTGCAGGCGGAAAGATCAAACTGGATATTGAGAAAGCTAAAGAGGCCATTAAAAAGAAAATTGCCAAACCACTAAACCTATCACTTATGGAAGCAGGTGCTGGGATGTACCACGTGATTAATGTCAATATGGCCTCTGCTATTCGGGAGATAACTATTAAACGGGGATACGATCCCAGAGAATTTCTTTTGGTTTGTGCTGGAGGTGCTGGTCCAATTCATGCAGCAATGATCGCCCTTGAGCTCGAGATTCCAAAAATTTTAATACCAAAAGAATCGTCCATATTTTGTGCAGCCGGTATGCTTTTTTCCGATCTAAAGCACGACTACGTACGAACCTATCATACTATATTTTCAAAGGATAATACTGATATCAATCGGTTAATAGGCCTATTAAAAGAAATGGAAGATGAAGGACATGCAATTCTCAATAAAGAAAAGATTTCTGAAGATAAACACCGGATTGAATATTCTCTCGATATGCGCTATTTAGGTCAGTATCATGAGGTAAATATTAGGATTAAAAAAGAGCATATTCTGGAATTCGACACTGAGAGTATATCCAATATTTTTCATTATGAACATGATCGCCTCTATGGATACTCACTTAGGAAAGAAGGCACACGGATTGAATTAGTAAACGTCAGGGTCACTGCCGTTGGTATAACCGAAAAACCGGGATTGCAAGAGGAATCCTACCAAGGTCCTGATGCTACCCGACATCTAAAAGGGAGCAGGCTAGCCTATCTGCCCTCTGAAAAGGACTATAGAGAGGTGGACATCTATGATGGGATGAAGATGGGATATGGAAATCATCTTGCAGGCCCAGCAATTATTGAACAGGTAAACACCTCCATTTTTGTGCCCCCAGAATACACAGTGGATTGCGATGCCTATGGCAGTTATATGTTGAGCCTTATTTAAGCGATATTTACAATTACAAATAGAGATCACATCATAATAGGAAGATCATGATGAGTAATAATAGGATTGATTATATACTCGTGTCCGTTTTGCAAAGGAGATTTAAATCGATAACTGAGGAGATGGGACTTACGCTTTTACGTACTACTCGGTCCCCAATTTTAAACGAGGCAAGGGATTTTGTTACTGGTCTATATGATGCAAAGGGACGAATGTTAGAGCAGACCGAGTACATTCCTGTTCTTGCCTTTGCTGTATCCGGGGTTTGTAAATATATATTTGAGTATTTTGGAGATGATATACACCCTGGCGATGTAATTCTACATAACGATGTCTTTACCCATGGAAACCAAAATAATGATGTGGCCGTCTTTAAGCCAGTATTTCATGGTGATGCTTTGGTTGCATGGGCAGCATGCAAGGGGCATCAGGCTGATATTGGTGGTGCGGTAGCCGGGGGTTATAATCCAGAAGCACGTGAAGTTTGGCAGGAGGCATTAAGAATACCTCCAGTCAAGGTATATGAAAAAGGGAAACTACGGAAAGATGTATGGGATATGATCTTTGCTAACATACGCTTTCCGATTGTTGAAGAGGATATCAAGGCCGAGATTGGTGGATGCGTTGTTGGTGAGCGGGGAATTACTGCTCTTATAGAGCGTTATAGCCTTGATGTCTTCAATACCCACGTAGAATACCTGTTTGACTCTACAGAAAAAATGGTTCGGAATGAAATCAGAGAGATCCCAGATGGGACCTATCATGGGGAAAGCATTGTCTTTTACGATGGGGTGAAAGAAGACTCCCAGATGAAAATTAATCTCAATATAATTGTTGATGGCACAGATATCACCTTTGATTTTACAGGCTCATCTCCTCAAACACCCGGTTTTGTTAATGCGCCTTATGCCGCAACTGCATCGGCTGTGTTACTTACATTCTTAATGCTTATCAATCCGGATATACCTCACAATGAGGGTATTGTCCGGCCAATTAAGATTATTAATCCACAGGGTTCATTTTTAAATGCTAAATTCCCCGCGGCAACTACCTTCGGCAACAGTATTACTGGCCCTACTTCTGATGCTATATTCAAGGCCTTTGCCAATGCACTCCCAAAAATGGTGTCAGCGGGTTGGAACCGATTTCTGGGATTTACCTTGACAGGATTTGATCCTAAAAAGGATAAGCCTTATGTAGACATCCTTTTCCTCTCACTTAAAGGGGGTTCTGGTGCAACTTATCTCTGTGATGGATATGATCATATCGGGCTTATTAACTGTGCTGGGGGCATTCTGGCACAGGATTACGAGATGTTTGAGATACATGACCCCCATTTTCTCATCAAACATGAATACATGATTGATTCAGCTGGGGCAGGAAAATGGCGAGGAGGTCTAGGGGTTGAGACCGAATTTCGTATAGATGGCAAAAATGTAACTGGAATAGCTTTCGGAGACGGTATCGAAAAGGGAGCGGAGGCATTTGGCCTTTTTGGAGGCAAGAAGGGGACCCTTAACCGGATTGAATTACAATATCCGGATGGTAGGATTAGTGCAGCTAAATCAAAGGAGATTATTCGGGATATCCCTAGAGGGACTATTTTTTATCAGCGGGCAGCAGGAGGAGGAGGATATGGCAGCCCATACGAGCGGCCTGTCCAAAAGGTATTGCAGGATGTAATCAATGGAATGGTATCTATAGAAAAGGCGAGGGATGATTATGGGGTTGTTATTAAACCTGAAACAATGACGATTGATAAGATGGCGACTGAAAGATTAAGAAAAGGACAGGCTAACATAGATGAGAAAGGGGGTGGGAAAGCGGACTAGAAATGGGTCGAGTGTTTTTCTGGCTAAGGTAATTATTTTTACCAAAAACCAAATAAGAGGGAGGAAAAAATGAAAAGATTATCATGTTGCTTGGTGAGTCTATTGTTTGTGATGGCACTTGTCTTGGGCGTTCAAACGGCTCAAGCAGAGAAAAACCCATTTACCTTGAAGGCAGTTTCATTCTTGCCGAAGCACGATATAAACATGAGTGGATGGTGGCCATTGATTGAAGATATCAATAAAAAGGCCAAGGGAGATTTGATCATTAAGTTTGTTGGTGGTCCAGAGGCTGTTCCTGGATTCAAACAATTCGAGGCGGTCAAAAACGGTGTGGTGGATATCATCTATGGGTGTGAATCCTATTATGGCCGTATGGTGAGCGGGGCAGCATTTACCCATTTAACACGTGTAACCCCATGGGTAGAACGCAGAAACGGATATTTTGAGTTTCGATCAAACCTGCTAAAAAAGTTTAATATTCATTATCTTGGGAGGCCAGAGAATAATGTATGGTTTCATGTATTTACAAACAAAAAGATCGAAAGGCCCCAGGAGTTGAAGGGGCAAAAGATTAGGGTCTCTGCCACTTATGAGGCCTTTGTCAAAAAGATGGGGGTAGCCCCTGTCACTTTGCCTGGAAAGGATATCTATACAGCACTGGAAAGAGGCACAATTGACGGATACGCCTGGGCAGTGATGGGGAATACAG
>DAOVDY010000107.1 GCA_030669265.1 Desulfobacteraceae bacterium
TTGCCATAATTTGGCAGGTCACTTCTGGCTGCCAGCCAGGCAATCATATTGTCCTTCTTGGAAGGGGTGAAAGGCAGCATCAGAATAAACTCTTCTTTAATTTCTTCGGGCACTTTTATAATGATATAGTATGGTTCCATCTCTTGCCGGGTATCACTGTATATCTCATCAGGAATTTGCCAGAGGTCTTCCTGGTTATAGAAGACCTGGACATCTTCCATGTGATATGTTTTGTACGTACCCACCTGGATTTTAAAGAGGTCCTTGGGGTAGCGGATGTGCTTTTTCAAATCAGCAGGCATCTCATCGAAAGGCTTAAATAGATCAGGGAATATCCTTGAATAGGTTTTAACAATAGGGTCTTCTTCATCAATCATGTAAAAGGATACATTCCCATTATAGGCATCGATGGTTACCTTGACTGAATTCCTGATGTAGTTGAGCTTCTTATTTTTTAGATACTTATACAATCGACGTGAATAAGGATACATATTAGAGGTCGTATAGGCATCTTGAATCCAATAGAGCTTCCCCTCAGAGACAACCAGGTAAGGATCGCCATCATAATCCAGAAATGGGGCAATGGAGCCTGCCCGCCTATTAATCTGGCGGTCGTACATTATTCTACTCTCCGGGCTTAAATATGCTGTGAACAGTATCTGAGGATCTAAAAACCCAAGGGCAAATAATAGTCTTCGGGGAAAAGATTTGATATGAACTCCCCCTGTTCCCTGATACGTAGTATAGACATTCTTATCCCCCTTGGGATAATCAAATTCCTTTGCCTTGGTCTTTACCAGGACATACTCGTCCGTTTTCTCTCCATAATAGATCTCCGGACGCTCTACCTTCAGGTCGGGTTCAAAGGAAGGCGGCAGGTCCTTGATGAAGAGGCGGGGAAGCCCTTCGCTGGTCACTTCATTTACCGGGCTTAAGGCTAATCCGTAGCCATGGGTATAAATCAGATGCCTGTTGACCCACGTATTTGCCTGGGGAGGAAGTTGATTTAGCGCTAACTCCCGTGCAGCCAATGTAACTTGCCGTAATTGGTTATCGATAAGGTAACGATCTACGTCTACATTGTTAAAGTCGTAATAGAGGCGTATGGATTGAATTTGCCTATAGGTTTGAAGCAAGGGGCGTTCGTCCCAGATTCTGATATTTTGAATCGTCACATTGTGCTCCTCGATGTCTCCTGCGCTGAGTGTGTCGCTCACCGGGAAGTCAACCTCTTGTATCTTATTCAGGTTATAAGCCTTGCGGGTATAGTCAATATTGTAGGCTATGTATGGAGATTCTTTCGCCAATTCATTGGGCTTTACCACTAATTTCTGCACTAGCGTGGGTAGAAAGGTGGCAAACACCACTACAGCCCCTATCCAGACTCCTGCCCCTATCATGATTACCTTTGCCCTGGGCTTAAAGACGTTAAGAAAAAAGACTACGGCCAAGCCCAGAGAGAAAACGATTAAAATCCAAAAGGCCCAAATCCTGATATGAACATCTGTATAGCTGGCACCGAAAGCAGGGCCCTGTGTAGAATAAAGGAGTTTATATATCTTGAGGTGATACCCCCAGGCAAGAAGTAGAACAACTATTCCGGCAAGGAAAATAAGGTGTTTCTTGGCCTTGAGCGCAATAGTAACCTTGGGTACAGAGATTGGCCTGCCTTCCACTTGAGTAAAATCACCAATTACTTGAAGAGCTCCCTCCTTCAGATACCACCCCATG
Source organism: Desulfobacteraceae bacterium (assembly GCA_030669265.1). Taxonomy (GTDB): domain Bacteria; phylum Desulfobacterota; class DSM-4660; order Desulfatiglandales; family B25-G16; genus B33-G16. The sequence continues at coordinate 1,732 of DAOVDY010000107.1, forward strand.
GTAAGCAGGCCCACTAAAATAAACAAAACCAGTAACCCGTTCTGGATGAAGAGGTAAAAGGGAAGAGAGAACACGTAAAAACCAATGTCCTTGGAAAAAATAGGATCAGTATTCCCAAAAGGTTGCTGAAATAAATAGCGCAGAAACATATCCCATTGGTATGAGCCCTTTGAGGCAATTACTAAACTAATAAGCAGAATAAACGCTATAAAGAGAAGGCTTGAGCTTTTGCCTGAAAGGCCAAGTTTTGCAAAATAACCACCGTCAGCCGTGAAGGCCATTCTCGGTCCACTGCCCTTGCTTAACCGATTGGCTGCATAGAGGTTAATAAATAAGATAATAATAAATACCAACCAGACTGCCGCACCAAAACCGAACTTGCTTAAGAGCATTGTCCAGAAAACTGACGAGTATCTTAGATTTTCAAACCACAGCCAATCAGGGCATATAGAAACGATTAACCAAAGTAAAATAATAATAAAAATCCCGAACCCGATTAGTAATTTTTTATACATAACGTAATCTCCGTTAGGGTAAAGGTTGTAAATCTCTTAAATAAATGGTCATACATCGTATAGCAATTCAATATCAGAAAAAAATACTTACCCCCAGGCAGCGATAATAGGTGCTTACACTATTTATTGCAAGCTGTTTTTCATAAATAATAAGTCCCAAGGATGGACTCTGATTTATGAAAAATGAAGGACGAGCCTTTTGATATTTAACATTCCTCGAGAATCTCTATCGATTAAAAAATTAGCCGCTTGGTTTAAGGGGGAAAAATAAGTGGCTTTTTCTCTTGACAGGTAGCATTTCATACTTTAGGGTAATTTATAATCAGAGTTGAGGCGCGGTGCTCATAAGTAGTCGTAGGAGAGGGGAGCAGGGCCTGAATTATGATCTTACGATAAAAGGGTTTACCGCCGAAGCTTGCTAATGGCCTGTTACAAAAGCAGGTTGGGACTGTGGATAAGATCCACAGGACTGTCACGACTTTTTTCGTGGAGCGCTCTCTTGGTTTGGTTGCAGTTGGAGCGCGCTCCAGCTGCTTTTTTTTAGGTGAAAAAAATAACAAAGAGGAGGTGCTACAATGTTTAGCGGATGTTACACAGCCCTGATGACCCCTTTTAAAAACAATGAGGTAGATTACGAGGGCCTGGAAAAATTGGTAGAATTTCAGATTGAAGGTGGTGTAAGCGGGATACTTGCTGTTGGTACGACAGGTGAGAGCCCGACATTGACATGGGAAGAACACAACAAAGTGATTAGGGTAGTGGCGGAAAGATGTAAGGCACGGTGCCAGTCCATTGCCGGGACAGGGAGTAACAATACCCGGGAGACTATAGAAAATACACAGCACGCAGTGCATGTAGGCGTTGATGCAGCTCTTCTGGTAGATCCTTATTACAATGGTCCCAGTTCCCTTGAAATCCGTAGAGAGTATGTTGCCCCAGTGGCAAATATGTTTCCACAGATTCAAATCATCCCCTATGTTATCCCGGGGCGCACCGGTGCACAACTTCTCCCTGAAGACCTCGCCATACTCCATAAGCAATGCCCCAATATGAGTACTGTTAAAGAGGCTACAGGAGACCTAGAAAATATGAAACGCACCAGGAAGTATTGTGGGGAGGACTTTACAATCCTTTCTGGTGATGATGATAAGACCTTTGCCATGATGACTGATCCTATGATCAAGGCGAGCGGAGTAATATCCGTGGCCTCTAACATAGCTCCCAAAGCAGTCAATGATATGACCACACTCCTGAATGAAGGTAAACAACCTGAGGCAGAAAAACTTATGATCGCTTTGAAGCCCTTATTCGGAATTGTGACCGTAAAAACCCAAGAGAACACTCCTTATGGGGAAACGCTTTGTCGTGCACGAAACCCCCTTGCCACAAAAACCCTGATGTCCATTCTTGGAATGCCTGTCGGGCCATGTCGTCAGCCCCTTGGAAAAATGACGAAAAAAGGGATTGAGGTTGTTTTGGATGTAGGCCGCACAGTGTGGAAGAATAGTCCGGAGATCCTCAAACCAGTTGCAGACTTTTTTGGTGTTGATATAGAAGCCAGGCTCTATGACGAGTCAATCTTGGCAGAGCTGAGATATGATCAATACTAAGGAGAAATACAATAGGTAAAGAACTAAGGATGTAGAACAACTCTCAATCTTGATTAGGGTAAGGGGAGTTACAAGAGAGTAATACCTGCACCAAATCTGCCTGTATCTCCTTTTTGATGCCGGTAAGAGAAAAATATATCGGGATTATGGCATGTACAACTCATTGCCATTTCGATATTTTTTCTCTCTATCCCTGCTTGAAGAAGCTGCGTTAAATTTGCCTTCCATAGGTCAAAATAGCCCTCGCCACTTTTTAATTCGTTTAGTATGAACTCCTTCTTGGTGTGAAATATGGTTTCTACCTGAGAGATAACGTCTGGTCCAACCTTATAACAGCATGGCCCTATAGATGGTCCAACGCCAACGATAATATCCTGGGGCGAAGAACCAAACCTGCTTTCCATTGCCTTCACAGTATTTTCCGCAATACATTGTAGTGTGCCCTTCCACCCTGCATGACATACTCCTATCACCTTTTTTTCCGGGTCAAAAAACAACATTGGAACACAGTCAGCTACAAGGATGACCAGACAAATACCTGTCACACTGGTCACCATGGCATCTGTGTCATTGATTTCCTCCTCATGTTTAGCACTGCCCCTGCCTCTCGATCCTTCAGATATAGTTGTAACGTTTCCGGAATGAATCTGCCTGCCGATGGTAAAGTAGCGTAATGGTATTCCAATTGCAGTGGCAAGTCGCTTTCGATTTTTAAGGACATTATCTAGATCATCTCCGACA
>DAOVDY010000006.1 GCA_030669265.1 Desulfobacteraceae bacterium
ATGTTTCTCCAGCAAAAGATGACACCGACTCCAGGAGATCCTGCTCAGGCCAAGATGATGATGCTTCTGCCAATCGTATTTACATTCTTGTTTATTAATTTCCCCTCTGGTTTAGTGCTTTACTGGTTAGTAAACAACATACTTTCAATCGCTCAACAATATAGAATTAATAGACAAGTGGACTAATTTTAGGAGGAATTTTTATGTCATCTGTAGAAATAGAAGCAAAGACAGCGCAAGAGGCCATTGAAAAAGCCTGTGAACATTTTCATTTAAGCGAGGAGGAGCTTGATATAGAGGTGCTGGAAAGCAGGTCTGCTGGAATTTTTGGTTTAGCGGGCAACAAGAAGGCTAAAATCAGGGTAACACCAAAAAGGGATAGCAGTATAACGCTTGGCCACGAAATACTAACAAAGATAATTTCATTAATATCTCCGGATACAAAGATATCTGCAGAAAAAAAAGGCGATGATATTGTTCTAAATATCGAGGGAAACAACCCTGGAATCCTGATAGGTCCTAAGGGTAAGACCTTGGAGGCTTTGGAGTTTATTATCAATAAGGCAGTAAATAAGGCATCTGAAAAAAAGGTAAGGGTAATCGTTGATGCAGAGAATTACAGGCAACGAAGAGAGGAATTCCTAAAGAGGCTGGCATTTAAAATGGGCGAAAAGGCTAAGAAGACAAGAAAAACTGTCACCATAGATCCAATGAGTCCGCACGACAGAAGAATAGTTCATCTCGTACTTAAAGGAGATTACCAGCTTCAAACAAAAAGTGACGGTGAAGGCTTCTTTAAGAGTGTTTTTATTATTCCAAACAAAAAGAAAATTGATAAAAACCAGAATGATTAGTCCCCCGTTGCTTCTTCTATTATGGATTATAAAGAGGAGACTATTGCTGCTATAGCCACACCAATAGGGATAGGTGGCATAGGAATAATTAGGATTAGCGGGCACAACGCTGAAGATATTGCACGGAAAATTTTTCGATCAAAGAGTCAAATTAAATCATTTGATAGTTTTCGCCTCTACTTAGGCCATATTATCGACCCAGAATCAAACCTTCCTATCGACGAAGTTCTGCTTTCCATAATGCGCGCCCCATTCTCTTATACCCGAGAAGACGTGGTCGAGGTTAATTCCCATAGCGGCTACGCAATCCTGTCACACATGCTCCAAATAATTCTTCGAACGGGTGCCAGGTTGGCTAGACCTGGGGAATTCACCCTCAGGGCGTTCCTCAACGGGAGGATTGATTTGACCCAGGCCGAGGCAATTATAGACTTAGTAAATGCGAAAGGCGATATGTCAGTGAGACTGGCAACCAACCAGCTCGTTGGAGGGTTAAAAACAAAAATTAGTGAAATCAGGCAGGTGCTTATTGAAATCCTTACAGAAATAGAGTGTTCAATAGATTTTCCCGATGAAGAATCTCCTAAATTAACGAAATCACACCTAGCAGACCGTCTAAACGAAAAGGTTTTAAAGCCAATTAAACAACTTATAGCTGCGTATACGCAAAGAAAGATATGGCACGAGGGTATCGCCGTAGTTATAGCCGGACGGGTCAATGTCGGTAAATCGAGTATTTTAAATAGGTTTTTGCAAGAAGACAGGGCAATCGTCACACCCATACCAGGTACAACACGGGATATTCTCGAATATATGGTTACCATCGAAGGGCTACCTGTAAAGCTGGTAGATACAGCTGGTATGCGAAAGGTTAAAGGGGAGGTCGAAAGGAAAGGTGTAGATTTAACAAACACTCAGCTCGGCCTGGCTGATTTAACTCTTTTGGTGATCGACCGAAGTAGGCCCTTAAATAAATACGACTTACACCTATTACAAAAAGTTGATACAACGGCCACCATAGTGGTTTTAAACAAAATTGATCTCCCCGCAAAACTAAGTGATAAGAAGATTAATACAGTGTTTCAACGCTTCCCTAAGGTTGCTGTTTCGGCCCTTACAGGGAAAGAATTTAATACACTCAATGAAGCAATCTTTAATGCGGTTGTCAGTAAAAAAATAGATATGTTTTCAACACCTATTATTCCTAATTTAAGACATAAAACTACATTAACTAACGCTTCTATGTTTTTAGAAAAAGCCTTTATAAATTTAATAAATGGTTTTCCGTTGGAAATAGTAGCAGAAGATCTTTCTTGGGCAAAGAATGCTATAGACGAAATAACAGGAAATAAAACGACTGAAGAAATACTGAGCAACATCTTTAGTAAATTTTGTATTGGTAAATGATTCTTTAATAATTTCTTAAAATCGTCGCTTCTTGGCTTAATAAATCTATTGTAAATAATAGCCTAATGTTTTATACTTCAACATGAATAAGAATTTATTAATCTATATCTTTAGACCACGCCAAAGCTCTTATGGTATTGGTTAAAAAATGGCCTGATTGTAGATTTAGTCTTTACTGGGATGACGTCAGGGTCACGCCTTAAACATTAAATCGATCTAAAGAAATGGATGGAGACGCTTAACAATTTAACATTATAGTAAGGAGGTAAGAAATATGGATTTTGAATTATCTGAAGAACTGCAAATGCTTAAGGATATGGTTCGTAATTTTGTAGACGAGAAAATTTCTCCGTTTGCAGATGACTGGGAAGAAAACCACCATTTCCCATACGAAGAGGCTATTAAACCGATGGGTGAGTTGGGTTTTTTCGGCACAGTTATCCCTGAGGAATACGGGGGAAACAATATGGGTTGGCTGGCAGCTATAATACTAACTGAGGAAATTGCCCGTGGTTGTAGTGCGTTGCGGGTTCAGATTAATATGCAGACAACAGGCAATGCCTTCACCATCAACCATTATGGCAGTGAGGAGTTAAAAAGGAAATATATCCCTAAGTTGGTGAGTGCCGAGTATGTAGGGGCATTCGCAATGACAGAGCCTAACGCCGGATCTGATGTTATGTCTATGAAATCTACTGCCGAGGACAAAGGAGATCACTGGCTTTTAAACGGCTACAAGACATGGATCTCTAATGCCAGTGTTGCAGATGCGGTCATTATTTATGCGTACACGGATAAGGAAGCTAAGTCTAGAGGCATGTCCGCCTTTGTTGTTGAGCCTAAAAACTTTAATGGAATCACAACCACAGATTTAGATAAAACAGGTACACATGCAACACCCACAGGTGAAATTATCATGGAAAACACCAAGGTCCCGAAAGAAAACATTATAGGTAAACCAGGGGATGGGGTTAAGATACTTTTTGGCTCCCTTGCTAACTCCCGTCTTTCTGCTGCCGCCGGGGGCGTTGGTGTGGCACAAGCCTGTTTAGAGTCCGTTACTAAATATGCTATGGAGCGGGAGCAGTTCGGTCAGGCAGTGGGGAAGTTTCAAATGAATCAAGACATGGTCGCCCAGATGGTCTCAGAGATCGAGGCTGCAAGACTATCCTGCTACAGGGCAGCATGGCAAAAGGATCAGGGAATGTTGGGAAATAACATGGAGGTGGCTCAAGCCAAGTATCTGGCCGCTGAAGTTGCCTACAAGTCCTCTCGATACGCTATGAGTATTCTCGGGGCTTATGGTTACTCTACAGAGTATCCGGTTGCTCGTTATTACAGGGATACGCCTCCTTACGGCATGGTAGAGGGATCAACTAATATCTGTAAATTTATCATCGCACAAGATCAACTCGGTATAAGAAAAGCAAATAGATAAGACTTGGTGCACTTCCCCGCATATGAGTGCGGGTGGATAGACGGTTGTTTATTGTTTAAATTAGACGTTGTAAAATTTAGTGTAAAGTTACAAACATATACTAGTTTCAAAAGGCTGAATTATAGGAAATATATATATTAAAAAATGTAATGAAAAAAAGATATTAGACGTTTTTTAAACAATTAGGCGCTTCTTTATTATTATTGTTAATAGTATATAATAAAATAATAACAATATAATTTAAATCTTTGGAGTAAAAATGGAAATAAAAATTAATAGAGATATTCTTTTAAAAGGTGTGTCTCGTATTCAAGGTATCCTGGAAAAAAGAAGTCATATGCCTATATTATCCACAGTACTTTTAATAACTAAAGAAGATAAGGTTGAAATATCAGCAACCGATCTAGAGATTGGATTTCAAAATAGTTATCAGGCTGAAATTATCAAACCTGGTAGCATAACGATTTCTGGTAAAAAACTTCTTGATATTGTAAGAGAGACTACCAGTAAGAATATTTATATACTAGAAAAAGACAATAACTGGATTTATATTTCCGATAACAAAGCACATTATAATCTCTCATCTCTTCCTGCTGACGAATTTCCTATTTTAACAGAGCCAGAAGGCATAATAATGATAGAAATAGACGGTAAATTGTTGGCTGAGATGATTAATAAGACAATTTACTCGATAACTATGGAAGATACTAGTTTTAAATTGTCAGGTGTTTTTATGGAAATAATAAATAAAAATAAAGAGGATTATTTAAGAATGGTTGCTACTGATGGCCATAGACTCTCATTAATTGATAAAAAAGTACCTAAACTTCAAGAAATAGATATAAAACAAGGTGTTATGATTCCTAAAAAAGGTTTAATAGAGTTAAACAAACTTGCTTCAGAAAATGGAAACATCCTTTTTGGGGTAAAACATAATAATCTTGTAGGAAAAAAAGAAGAGGCTCTTATTGTGATAAGGCTATTAGACACAAAATTTCCTGATTATAAAGACGTTATCCTTCCAAAAAAAGAGGATAAAAAAAATATTATAGTTATCAATAGAAACCTTTTATTAGAATCCATGAGAAGAATGATTATTATTGGGGGCGATCAGTATCAGGGAGTAAAAATAACTACAGGAGCGGATTATTTAGAGATGGTGTCTGTGAATCCCGATTTAGGTGATGTGGAAGAAAAAATAGAAATTAAGTATGATGGCGAACCAATAGAGATAGGGTTTAATCCGAAATATTTTATAGACGTACTCCAAACTATGGACAGTGATGTGATTTGTTTAGATATTAAGGATCAAACAAGCCCATGTTTAATTACCGGAGAGCAAGACGAGGGCTTTCTTGGTTTACTTATGCCGATGAGGGTGTAAGGCATGACAGATAAAAAAAAGTACACTGCATCGAATATTAAAGTTTTAAAAGATTTACTGGCCGTCAGAAAGAGACCAGCGATGTATATTGGAAATACATCAACAGAAGGACTTCATCATTTGCTATATGAGGTTGTTGACAATAGTGTAGACGAAGCTTTAGTGGGTTACTGCGACCAAATAGATATCGAAATATTAAGTGATAATAGTATTGTCGTAAAAGATAATGGTAGGGGGATACCAGTAGATATACATAAATCCGAAAAATTACCAGCCCTTGAGGTTGTAATGACCAAGCTCCATGCTGGGGGCAAGTTTGATAATAAAAGCTATAAAGTATCCGGAGGTTTACACGGTGTCGGTGTTTCGGTTGTGAATGCACTTTCTGAGTATCTCGAGGTAGAGGTATATTTAAATGGCAATGTTTATCATCAGAGATATGAGAGGGGAGTAACCGTTAGCCCGCTGGAGATAATAGGAAAAACAAAAAGAAGGGGAACAAGTATCCACTTCAGACCCGACGAGGATATTTTTGAAACGATGGATTTTAGTTTTGATATAATTCGCCAAAGGATGAGAGAATTAGCATTTCTAAATACAGGATTACAAATAAACATCTACGATCATAGAACACATAAAGAGAAAAAACTTTTTTATAAAGGAGGTATCGTATCTTTTGTAGAGTATCTAAATCAGAATCAAGACGTTATACACCCAAAACCTATATATATCAGTGGGGAGAAAAATGGGGTTAACGTTGAAATAGCGCTTCAATATAACCGCTCTTATATACAGAAAATGTTTTCATTCGCTAATAATATAAATACGAGAGAAGGAGGGAGCCACCTGGTTGGATTTAAAGCAGCCTTAACAAGAAGCGTAAACTCTTATCTCCAGGGAAGCCAGCAAGGGAAAAACATAAGACTGACAGGCGATGATGTGCGTGAGGGAATCACTGCCGTTATAAGTGTTAAGTTAAGGGAGGCGCAATTCGAGGGTCAAACTAAAAGCAGGCTTGGAAACAGTGAGGTAAAGGGTTTAGTTGAAAACCTTGTTAATGAAAAACTCACCATTATATTCGAGGAAAACCCACATATAATAAAAAATATTTTAAATAAGGTTGTTGAATCAGCAACGGTAAGGGAGGCTGCGCAAAGAGCGAGAGAGTTGACTAGAAGAAAAGGGGTTTTGTCTGAAAATTTTTTACCGGGAAAACTCGCCGACTGTCAAGAAAAGGAACCTGAGAGATGCGAGGTGTTTTTGGTGGAAGGAGATTCAGCTGGTGGCTCGGCTAAGCAAGGTAGGGACAGAAGGTTTCAGGCTATTTTACCGCTTAGAGGGAAAATACTAAATATCGAAAAGGCCCGTTTTGATAAGATGCTTTCAAGTGAGGAAATAAGGACTATAATCTCTGCTTTAGGTACTGGAATTGGTCAGGAAGAATATAGTCTTTTAAGACTTCGCTATAATAAAGTAATTATTATGACAGACGCCGATGTTGATGGATCGCACATAAGAACCCTTCTTTTAACATTCTTTTATAGACAGATGCCAGATCTCGTGGAAGAAGGTCACCTCTATGTCGCAAAACCCCCGCTTTATAGAATGAAAGACGGAAAAAAAGAAACATTTTTCCATAATGAGGATAGGTACAATTCCTACCTGATAGACAGAGTTTCGGAAAAGGAAACAATTTGGGTAAATGGACAAAAAAAGATTACAGGGAAAAAACTTCGGTCGTTACTCCATACACTGATTGATTATCTCGATAGAATCAACAGCTTGGCAAAAAAGGGGTACAGCAGCAGATTTTTAAACCTCATATGTCAAAAAGAAATTAATAAAAACCACATAAAAGACAAAGACTTTACTGTTTCTCTTTCTAAAGAACTGGAGAAGGAAGCCTTCATTACAGAGGAAATAATTTTTGATGAAGAACATAATCGTTACGAGTTGCTATTAAAGGATCAAAAGAATAACGGATTCCCCTTTAAAGTTAATTGGGAGCTTTTAACCTCGCCAGAATTTAAGAAGCTATTAAGCCTTGATCAAGAGCTTAAAGATCTGAATAGCCCGTTCTTTCTGGTTGGTGATGAAAAGGATAAAACAAAAATAGAGACAAAGGGAAAACTTGTGGAATATCTGGTGGATAAAGCAAAGAAGGGGACCGTGATCCAGAGATACAAGGGATTGGGAGAGATGAACCCTGAACAGTTATGGCAGACGACGATGGATCCGGAGAGAAGGAGTTTGGTAAGGGTAACAATCGAAGATGCTGTAGCTGCTGATGAGATCTTCACCCTGCTCATGGGCGATAAGGTTGAACCCCGAAGAGAGTTTATTCAAAATAACGCATTAGAGGTGAAAGAATTAGATATTTAGAGAATTAAGAAGAGTGCCTAAAGCCCGCCCTGGCGCCACGCGATTGTAACAAGCTAATGCTGCTTTAATAATTCTAAGCGGGAGCTATGAAAATTAGCCCTTGCATGACAGGCCTGCCCGCCATCTGGTAGGCGGGTCCGGGCCAGGGTTATAAGTGCCTAAAGTGCCTAACATTAGGGATCTTACCTGTTGTAACTTTAGGCACTTTTTGTTTTAGTTCACTTGTAATTGCTCAAAATCCTGTGGATTTTAACCCGCCTTAGGCGGGTAAATTTACTGCTTTTTTAGGGCATAACAAAAAAAGACACCCATGCCCTTCCTTAATGCGCCTAAGGCGCATTAAATTATTGAGCAGATACGTTCACTTTAATCACTTAAATTGAGGTGATGCGATGAATCCTTTACAGGCAATAGATTCAAATACTGTTACCATAGAAGAAGAGATGAAAAGGTCCTATCTGGAATATGCCATGAGTGTAATTGTCGGAAGGGCATTGCCAGATATACGCGACGGACTTAAACCTGTCCACAGGAGAGTTCTGTTCGCCATGGAACAGTTAAAAAATTATCATAACAAGCCATTTAAAAAATCTGCCAGGGTGGTGGGTGATGTTATTGGTAAGTATCACCCTCATGGTGATGCAGCCGTTTATGATACTATTGTAAGGATGGCTCAGCCCTTTTCTATGAGGTATCCATTAATTGATGGCCAAGGCAACTTTGGTTCGGTAGACGGTGATCCAGCGGCGGCAATGAGGTACACAGAGATAAGAATGCAGGATATAGCGGAACAGTTTTTGTTAGATGTAGAAAAAGAAACGGTTGACTTTGTATCTAATTACGATGGCTCCTTGCTAGAACCTGTGATATTGCCTACCAATATACCGAATTTACTTATTAGCGGATCGTCTGGCATAGCGGTAGGTATGGCTACCAATATACCACCGCATAATTTTAAGGAGGTGGCAGACGCTATTATCCATACTATAGATAACCCGGAGATAACCTTAAGGGAACTTATGATCGATGTGCCGGGTCCAGATTTTCCAACATCCGGCTATATTCATAGAGAGAAAGGTATTCAAGAGGCCTATTCCACCGGAAGAGGCATTATAAAGATTCGTGCACGGGCATTTGTGGAGAAGATAGGAGAGAATAAAGAACGGATAGTTATAACCGAAATACCATATCAAGTTAACAAGGCGAATTTACTTAAGAGCATAGGAGAGCTGGTTAAAAATAAAAAAATTGATGGAATAAGCGATATACGAGATGAGTCAGACCGTGATGGCTTAAGGGTGGCAATCGATATTAAACGAGATGCTAATGCAGCGATAATCCTCAATCGCCTCTATAAGTTTACACAAATGGAGGTATCTTTTGGGATTATTATGCTGGCCATTGTGGATGGAAGACCAGAGATATTAAGCCTTAAGCAGATAATACAGCACTTTATTAATTACAGAGAAGAAATAGTCGTACGGCGAACATCTTTTGAATTAAAAAAGGCTGAGGCAAGGGCCCATATTTTAGAAGGCCTGAAGATCGCATTAGAACACCTCGATAGAGTCATTGAGCTTATTCGATCTTCTCCTTCCCCAGCGGAGGCCAAGGTAAGGCTCAAAGAGAATTTTCAACTTTCAGATATACAAGCCCAGGCTATTCTGGATATGAGGCTACAAAGATTGACCGGTCTTGAAAGAGATAAGATAACCGATGAGTATAATAGTACTATCAAAGATATCGCGAGATTGAAGGCTATCTTAAGCAATGATGCGCTCGTGTTAGATATCATAAAAAAGGAAACGATGGAGATTAAGGAAAGGTATGGCGACAAACGGCGAACCGAGATTATCAGAGATGTTCAGGATATAGATATCGAGGATTTGATCGTAGATGAGGATATGGTTATCACAGTGAGTCATGCAGGTTATATCAAGAGAAGCCCAATTAGCCTTTATCGGGCTCAACGAAGGGGTGGGAAGGGTGTGTCCGGGACAAAGACCAGAGAAGAGGATTTTGTGGTATCTATGTTTATTGCCTCAACCCATGATTATCTTCTTTTCTTTATGAATACGGGGCGTCTCTACTGGAGAAAGGTACACGAGATACCTGAAGCAGGAAGAATTGCCAAAGGGACAGCTATCGTAAATTTGTTAAATCTTCAGCCAGAAGAGTATATAGCCACTATCTTGTCAATAAAGGGCTTTGAGGATGGAAAGTATGTTGTTATGGCAACCAAAAATGGTTTGGTAAAAAAGACAAAGCTTTCTGCCTATAGTAGACCTCGATTAACAGGTGTTGCTGCTTTAAAGACAAACGAAGGAGATGAGTTGATAGGAGTAAGGGTAACCAATGGAGAGCAGGATATCTTTTTAAGTACAAAAAGGGGGAAGGCAATACGATTCAGCGAAAAGGGCCTGAGAGCGATGGGTCGCGTTGCCGCAGGAAACACAGGGATTCGTCTTGCATATAAGGATCAGGTGGTTAGCATAGAGATTTTGAATGAGGGCGCAACCATACTCACCATTACAGAAAATGGCTATGGCAAGAGGACAGACACAAGAGAGTACAGAGCGCAACAAAGAGGTGGCAAAGGTGTCTTTTCAATAAAGACATCAGAGAGAAATGGCCCTGTAGTAAGCGCTAATCAGGTAGCAGAGAATGACGAATTGATGATTCTATCAGGAAAAGGGAAGATTATTAGAATAAAAACATCTGATATTTCTGTTATAGGGCGGCATACTCAAGGGGTAAAGCTGATAGATCTCAAAACACCTGAAAAGGTGGTAGCTGTAGCCAGATTGATGGAAACGTAAGGGTGGTAACAATGGTCAAAATCGGTGTCGTGGGCGGAGGCAGTTGGGGCACTACTATAGCAAACCATATGGCCCTTAAAGGCATTAATGTGGATCTATGGGTTAGGGAAGAGGATGTTTACGCCCAGATTAAGGAAAAAAGGATAAATGAGACATTTCTGCCAGAAATAAGGCTTTCCACGGCAATAAGGCCTGTTCAATCATTCAAAGAGATAAGCAGGGGAAAAGACTTTTTATGTATCGTTGTCCCTTCTCATTTTTTCAGAACTATCCTCACTGAGTTATCTCCTTTTTTTTCTTCCTCAACCCCCCTGATAGTGGGGACAAAGGGCATAGAGAATGAAACCCTTATGACTATGTCTCAGGTAATTGCATCCGTATTGCCCGGCGACAGGGGTGATACGTTTGCATGCCTTTCCGGGCCAAGCTTTGCTCGAGAGGTCTGTCATAAACACCCAACAGCCGTAACACTTGCATCCAGAAATAAAGAACTGGCTACCTATTTACAGGAGCTATTTTCTACTGACTACTTCAGGGTTTATACTACCCAAGATGTGATAGGTGTAGAGCTTGGAGGGGCGCTCAAGAATGTGATAGCAATCGCTGCAGGTATATCAGATGGCCTTGGCTTTGGCTTTAATGCGAGGGCAGCCTTAATAACGAGAGGCTTGGCTGAAATAACAAGGCTCGGTGTTTCTATGGGTGCAAAGCCATTAACCTTTGCGGGCCTGGCAGGCATAGGTGATCTCATTTTAACCTGTACCGGTGATCTGAGCAGAAACAGAATGGTTGGATTAAAGATCGCCGAAGGTATGTCTACTAAAGAGATTGTCTCTGGCATGAAGATGGTTGCTGAGGGAATAAAGACATCACTGTCTGCCTATAACTTAGCAAAAAAGATGGGCATAGAGATGCCCATTATAACAGAAGTTTACAATGTTATTTACAGAGGAAAGGAACCAAGGAAGGCGGTTAAGGATTTAATGACACGAGAGCTCAAGGTAGAACTTAGCCTTTGAGGTATCTCAATGTTGTACGAATTAAAGGATACCCATTTGCCAAAAAATTCAGGGGTGATTCCCAGGCTCTATTTTTTCGAGGAATGTCTATTGTTTCCCGTCGTTTGGATCAACTAATGCCTATATAAAAAATGCGCGAGCTAATAAAAGTGGGGGACAAGAAGAGATTTAATGATAGCAGAGAAACAGTCTGAAAGGAAGGGCAGAACGGGAAGCATAATACTCTTAAAGTATTGGTAGGTATTTGTTAATCTCGTACTGGCTTACATGAATCCGGTACCTATCCCATTCGATCCTTTTATTGGCTACAAATTTATTAAAGATATGATCACCCAGGGTTTCCCTTACAAGCTCGCTCTTCTCTACCTCTTGAAGTGCTTCAAAAAGGTTTCCTG